>JAJZJJ010000329.1 GCA_021810175.1 Acidobacteriota bacterium
GAGGGTCACGATCTCCACCATTGTGGCCGCGGATGCGGGAATCTTCCTGTGGCTGTGGCATTACTTTAAGCTGCATCCTCCGGCTTCGAGATCCGAGTATCTGGAAGCGGGAATGCTGGCGATCATCTTCGCGCTGATGGGAACGCTGGTGTGGTTTCTGGTCTCGCAGCTGCGCGGCAAGCAGAGCCACCTATCGAGCGCGCTGGTGGACCTGCACAGCGCGCGGGAGCAGCTGGTGAGCGAAGAGAAGCTGGCGGCGGTTGGGCGGCTGGCCAGCGGGATTGCCCATGAGATCCGGAATCCAGTGGCGATGATCCTGAGCGCGCTGAGCACGGCGGCGGATGCGTCCACTCCGGCCAGGGAGAGAGAGGAGATGTTTGCGATCGCCGGGCGGCAGGCGGGGCGTCTGGAGTCGCTGACGACGGATTTTCTGACGTATGCGCGGCCGAGGATTCCGCATCGAACACCGACGCTGATCGGCGACCTGCTCACGGCGGTGGAGAGCGCGGTTCGCATGCGGACGGCGGGGCAGGAGGTTCAGGTGGAGTGTTTCACGAGGGACGATATCACGATATCGGTGGATGCGTCGCAAGTGGAGGGCGCGCTGCTGAATCTGGCGCTGAATGCGGCGGATGCGACGCCGGCGCGGGGCGCGATCAGGATTGGCGCGGAAATGGAGGACGGCTCCGTGCGGATCGACATTGAGAACACGGGGCCGGCCATTCCGGCCAGCCAGCTGGGGCGCATATTCGAGCCGTTTTTTACAACGAAGCCGACGGGAACAGGGCTGGGCCTTGCCATCGCCCGAGCGGTGGCGCGATCGCACGGTGGCGACCTGTGGGTGAGCCGGAACGAAGATGGCCGGGTAGCCTTCACGATGACGCTGTGGACGGGCGGCGGCAGTGGGTCGCCGGAAGCCAGTCAGCCTTTTGCAGACGAGCGGCTGCCCAATTCCAGGTAAGGAAACAGGCCAGGGCGGCTGCGCGGAATGGCGATGACAGCCGGTAGCGGAATCGAGGGAATCAGGCGAACCGGCCAGGGGGAGGTGGCGCGGACGGCCTCCGTTCGGCTGCGAAGCAACGTCCGGACACCTGGCGCGCCTTCAGGAGGTGCGTGCCATCGGCTGCACTGAGGGAGATGCGCTCTCAGGCGCATTCGGAGGGCAGGACCTGGATGGCCTCTTCTCTCCGACGATGCGATGATTGATGGCAAAGAGGGCGAGCTCCAGACGGTTGTAGACACCGAGCTTGTCGAAGATGTGGCTGAAGTGGTGCTTGACGGTCTGGATGCTGATGGAGAGCGTCTCCGCGATTTCGGCGTTGGAATAGCCTCTGACGACGAGAGGGATGATCTCGAATTCACGAGGCGTGAGGCCATAGGGACGGAGCGGTGCGGGAGGATTCTGCTCGGATGGGGCTTTTTTGAGGACTTCGATCAGGGTCGAGACATCCTGCTGCCCGATCCAGTAGTGTCCGGCCATGATCCTGCGGATCCCCTCGAAGAGCATCTGGGTGGAGGCGGAGCTTTTCAATACCACGCCACGGGCTCCCAGCTGAATCGCGGCGAGGATCTCCTGCCTGTCGAGAACCGGAGCCAGCACGAGAACGCGCACGGCCAGGGAGCGAGCGGCAATTTCGCGGAGAATTTCCTTGTCGCTGCGGCCGGGGATGGGAAGATCGAGCACGAGGACATCGGGTCTGCAGCTATCGACCATGCGCAGGGCGGTTTCGCCATCCGGAGCCTCGCCAACGACGTGCATCTCGGCCGAGGTTTTGAGCAGCTCGCGCAGGCCGTCTCGGGAGATCGAATATCCGCCGGCGATGACGACGCGAACCGCCTGCCGGTGCTCCTGGAGAAAGAGGCGAGAGGGTTGGCCGGGGGCGGGTTTTAAGCCGGAGGCGTAATTCAAATGCTGATCGATCGCTGGGAGGCTCACAGGATTATTCTCCTCAAGTAGCTGTTGCTTGCGTGAGCAGTACGAGCGGTCCAGTACTGCGAGGTCCAAACATCGTTTTGGGTAATGCCCGCCTTCCCGTTCGCAATCCAATCGCCAAATCGGGAAGGCCATTTTTCGTAACTTGCAGGAAACAGGGGGTGGGTTGCGGCGCAGGGCGTCCAGAAGTTGGACGCAATGGTCAGAAAATCTGGACGGAGAGCCGATATTCCCGGGTCCGATGGGAGATGGATAGGCCGGCTGCGCGGATGGGGCTGGTAACCGCGGCTCGCAGTTCGGCGGGCCTATGCGGAGGGCGAGGCCGGCGAGCGCTCGGCGAGCCTTTCGGCAACACGCTCCTGATTGCGGAGCCGGGCGGCGTCCACCAGCATTTTGCCCGCCCAGCGATAGATGTTGAACTGGGCGAGGACGGCGCGCATGGAGCGCATACGGTCCTGCTGCTCTTCGCGGGGCATTTTGAGAGCGGTCGCAAGCGCCTCGCTGGCGCCCTCGAAGTCGTAGGGGTTGACGATGAGCGCTTCGGTGAGTTCGCGAGCTGCGCCGGTAAATTCGCTGAGGATAAGGACTCCGCGGAGGTCGGTGCGCGCGGCAACAAACTCCTTGGCGACGAGATTCATGCCATCGTGGAGGCTGCTTACGTAGCATAGGTCGGCCGCACGGAAGTAGCGAAAGACCTCGGGCGGCTCATGGTGGGAGCGGAGCAGGATGATGGGCGAGTAGCCATCCTGTCCAAAGCGCTGATTGATGCGGGCGGCCATGGCTTCGACGGCGTCATTGAGGTCCTGATAGCGCTGGATCCGCGTGCGGCTGGGAGCAGCAAGCTGAACAAAGCTGAAGCGCCCGCGGAATTCCGGAAACCGCTCGAGCAGGCGTTCGACGGCGAGCAGACGCTCTTCGACGCCCTTGGTGTAATCGAGGCGATCGACACCGACGCCGAGGAGGGCGTGAGAGCTGAGGCCGAGGTCGCGGAACACCCGGGCGCGGCAGTCTTCAGGGCTGGGGGAAGTTTCGACCCAGCGATTGGGCCACTCGATGGCGATGGGGTAAGGGCGGATAAGAGTGCTGTGGCCCTGCATCACGACGGCGTTGTTTTCGCGATCGATGCGGGTTTCCAGATAGCGGTCAACGGAGTCGAGAAAGTTGTTGCAGTGGAGCCGGGTGTGGAAGCCGAGAATGCTGCTGCCGAGCAAGCCCTGCAGCACCTCATTGCGCCAGGGGCAGATTCCCATGCGTTCGGCATTGGGCCAGGGAATGTGCCAGAACATGATGACGGTGGCTGAAGGGAGGCGTTTGCGGATCATGGCGGGCGCGAGGGCAAAGTGATAATCCTGCACGAGGATGATTGGATCGGAGGAATCGACCTCCTCGCAGACGACGTCGGCGAAGCGCTGGTTGACCGACTGGTAGTGGTGCCAGTCCTCGACGCGGAAGATGGGGCGGGCGTGAGCAACGTGGCAGAGAGGCCACATGCCCTCGTTTGAAAAGCCGTAGTAGTAGCCCTGCTGCTCGTCCTCAGTGAGCCAGACGCGCCGGATGCGGTAGGATTCCTCGCCGGGAGGGACGCTGACGTGGTCACCATGGTCGACGGTCTCGCGATCGGCGGTGCCGCTGCCGTGGGCGACCCAGACGCCGGAGCAGGCACGCAGGACCGGTTCGAGAGCGGTTACGAGTCCGCTGGCGGGATGCTGCACTTCGATCTCGCCGTTGGCGAGGCGCTGATGCATGTAGGGCTCGCGGTTGGCGAGGATGACGACCTTTTCGCCGTGAAGATGCAGGTTGAGGGTTTGTCTGAGGCTGGCGGCGGTCCACTGGCCGGGAGCATCTTCCTGTTCGGAGGACATACGCCAGAGGAGCTCGCGCATGTCGCTGAGGATGGGCTGGAACTCGCGGCTTTTGCGGCCGCCGCCGCGCAACAGGCGGCGGAGCTCGAGGCTCCACTCCTGGCGGGCACGCCGGGCGACGACGATGGGAACGCCGAACGCGGTGATGGCGAGGATGATGAAGATAATGATGAGAAAGTTGCGGGCTCTGGATTCGCGCTGCCGGATGTAGCTGAGATCCTGAACGAGGATGACGAAACCGAGCTGACGCCCCTGATCGAAGACCGGCATGGCGTTGACCTGAACACGGCCGGTGGGGAGGGAGGCAACGGTGCTCCACCCATGGAACGGATAGCTGGGGTCGCCTGCCGAGGATTCGCCGCTGCGAATGCGGGAGCCCACTTCCACGCAGTTGAACTCGCTGGGGAAACCGGGAGTGCTGGAGCGGACGGAGAGGTCGGCATCGCAGGCGGTCACCCCAATAATGCGCTCGTCGCGGGTGATAGCCAGCAACTGAGCCTGTAGTTCCTTCGGCTCATACCAGGAACGAGCGAGCGATTGCCCGGCACTGGTGAGGACCAGGCGGGCCCGGGAATTGACGTCGCGCTCGAACCATTCGCGGGCCGTGGTCTCAACCACGCCCGAAGCGGCCCAGGTGAGAAGCACCAGACCGACGATGAGGGCGAGGATGAGCTGAGCGATCCGCGACATGCCCACTAAAGTACGCCGACGCAGGGTGAGGGTCGAGGGTTTCGGGCAAACTACAGAATCGACAGTAATTGCCGGAGCGGCGGAGGATGCGAGGAGGAGTGACCGAAACCTGGGGTCAGCTTGCGGGCCGTCTACAATGGGGCCAGAGACTTTTCCGGATGGAATGCTGAACCCGTGCGCCCTGAACTGCGACAGGCTATCGAGCTGCTG
>JAJZJJ010000330.1 GCA_021810175.1 Acidobacteriota bacterium
GCACCACCTGTTTTCCATAGCGCATGTCGACGGACCGCAACGCGGGGTACAGTTGCAGCCATTCCGTGAGATGCGTCTGGTATGCCTGGTACCGCGCCAGATAGTCTAAGTCGCCAAAGTGCACCAGGGGCTGGCGGCCGCCTCCGGTAAAGATAGCGCGAATGTCCTCTGCATCCGACAGGTCCACTTCGCTGAGCGTCGACGAAATATGTCCGCCCTCGGCATCGAGCGCGCGGACAAATTGGAGATACATTGCAATGCGCGCCGCGCGGATGGGCAACGGATCGGCAGCGGCAATCCCACTCAGAACGGGAAAGGAATAATGCTGGGCGACGGCGTCCGGAAGATCGAGAAGAGTGCCTTGATCATCCACCAGCCGCACCGTATTTCCGTCCAGGACAAACGCAACAGGCGTGCGCTCCACCACGTGGATACGCAGTTGATTCGGCCACAGACGCATGACGCTGGCCGCGCGCACCCATTGAATGCCTTCCAACTGGGCCTTGCGTTGCGCGAGCGGAATACGAAAGATGCTGTGCCCAACATCGGGACGAAAGAAGGCAAGCGCCTGTGAGCGGGTGACGACGCGATTGCCATCGACCTGAATGCCTTCTGTCGATTGCAGCATGAAATGGCGGCTGCGGAGTAAGAGAGATTTGGCAGCGAGGCTGGCCATGGCCACCAGGCCGAGAGTGGCAACGATCACGACGATTTTCAGCAGGCGAACCCAGCGAGTTCCGAAACCGAATCGGGAGAAGAAGCGCGATCCTCCGCGGCGACGTACCGGGACGCGCCGCGGAGAACGCAGAAACGATTTTTCTGCTTCCCGGCTGGTCGGCTCATCCAATACAGGGTTGGGAATCTCTGCTATCTCCGCGTTGAATTTTGAGCGAAAGAGGCGATTGGCCTCCTCGTCTTCGAGCAGCCCGGTCCGTCCGTCGTTTCTTGTGTTTTTTGCCACGGCCGTAGCTGGTCGTGAGAGTCGCCAATTCGACTATACCCTGCCTGCCATGGCCCGCCACACTATTTTTCGGGTTTATTACGGTTTTCTCCAGGTTTTATGGGTATTTCCTGCGGAGCTACGCCCGCGTTCCAGAGGCCAGAGCGGCCAGCACCATCGGACCGGCCTGATGAATGTTGCCTGCTCCCATGGTCAGGACCAGATCGCCGGGTCCCGCGATGCGCACGATTTGCTCGACGGCTTCCTCAAACGAGGCGCTGTAGCGGACGTCCGCACCCTCGATGGCCTCGACCAAAGCAAGCGCATCGACGCCGGGGATGGGGGTCTCGCTGGCAGCATAAATATCGACCACGCGGACGACATCCGCGGCCTGAAAACAATCTCGGAATTCCTGCAGCAGGTCGCGGGTACGGGTGTAGCGATGCGGCTGAAACAGGACCAGAATGCGACGAAACCCGCATTGACGGGCGGCCTCCAGGGTGGCGCGAATTTCTGTGGGGTGGTGGCCGTAATCGTCCACGACGGTGACGCCGCCGACCTCTCCCTTGCGCTGAAAACGACGCTCCACGCCGCCAAACTCCGCCAACCCGGCGGCAATGTGGTTGACCGAGACGCCAAGCTGGATGCCGATGGCCACCGCAGCGGTGGCGTTTCTCAAGTTATGCAGGCCGGGGACGGAAAGCGTGAAGGGCCCGAGCGCTTCGCCTTTGCGATGCACCAGAAATTGCGACTGGCGGCCACTGCTGGATGGAAGAACTTCGAGGCGAAACGCAGCTTCCGGCGCCATGCCGTAGGTCAACACGGTATGGCGCACGCGGGGCAGCAAGGCGGCCAATTTTGGGTCGTCGATGCAGGCGGTAGTGGCACCGTAAAACGGAACACGATCCATAAACTCAAGGAATGCGCGCTCCACGTCTTCCATATCGCGATAGCAGTCCATGTGTTCGCGATCGATGTTGGTGACCACGGCCAGGATGGGCGACAGCTTGAGAAAGGAGCGATCGCTCTCGTCGGCCTCGGCGACCAGATACTGGGAGCTTCCCAGTCGAGCGCTGGAGCCCATGGTCTCGACGCGTCCGCCGACGACGACCGTCGGGTCCAATCCGCCAGCAGCCAGCACAGCGGCAATCATGGAGGTGGTGGTGGTTTTGCCGTGCATGCCGGCGATGGCGACACCGTATTTCAGACGCATCAACTCCGCCAGCATTTCCGCGCGCTGAATCACAGGAATGGATTGCGCGCGGGCGGCGAGGACTTCCGGGTTGGTGGAACTGAGCGCGGAGGTGGTCACAACGACGTCCGCGCCGGCAATGTTGGAGGCTGCGTGTCCCTCAAAAATGGTGGCTCCCAGACTGAGGAGCCGGTCGGTGATGGGCGAACGCTTGAGGTCGGAACCGGAGACGCGGTGGCCCAGATTGAGCAGAATCTCGGCGATTCCGCTCATGCCGATGCCGCCAATACCAATGAAATGTACGTGCTGCGTGCGGATGAACATCCTGAATGGAATCCTAGCCTCTACTGTAGCAGCGGTAGCGTGGTGGAAAATCCGACCGCAAGTCCATGATTTTCCGGCTGACGCGGGTAGTTCGAATCGCGGGATTGCGTCCGGCATCCGAATAAGCGGTACAAATATTACATGCTAGCAGCATCGGAGACCGGCAAAATCATGGCGAATCAACGCAACTTTTTGCCTGAAAATCCGTTAGATTGAGATGAGAGTTCTGTTGGTTGGCGCTCGGTGAGGCGCCCCGGCAAAGCTCTCCGAGACCCTTCGCTCCTGAAGCCACAGAATTCGGTGGATAGCCGGGAGCGCAGGTCGGGAGATACGATATGCGATCGCTTCGTTCACTTTTCGTACCGGTGCTGGCCAGCATATTTCTTGTGGGCGGACTGATTGCCCCAGCGATTGCGCAGCAGAACGATGGCACGGTCACGCCGCCGCAGGACGCCAACAACCCGCAATGGAGTTGCCCGAGTTGTCAGCAGCCGAATGCCGGCCAAGGCGCTGTCCAGCCGCAGGACGGCGATCAGCCATACAATAACAACGGCAATAACGGCCAATCCTATTACAACGGCCAAGGCGAGCAACAAGGCAATGGCCAGCCCTACGACAACGGCCAAGGCGCGGTGCAGCCACAGGGCCAAGGGAACGGCCAGTACAACGGAGCGCCGCCGCCAGCCCCTTCAGATCAATCGGGAAGCGAAGATCCTGGCCGGGCCGCGGTGCAGCAGGTGGATTCCGCGCCGCCGCCGTTTCCAGTCGACGCGTATGACCAGCCGCCCTGCCCTGGCGATGGATATGAATGGACCCCTGGCTATTGGGGCTGGGACGATGGCTGGGACTGGGTGCCGGGCGTGTGGGTCTATCCGCCGTATGTGGGGGCCTTGTGGACGCCTGGATATTGGGGCGGCTTTGGATTCGGATATGGCTGGTACCCCGGCTACTGGGGTCTCTCGGTCGGATTTTACGGCGGTATGTTCTATGGCGGCGGCTATTGGGGACGCGGGTTCTATGGCGGACGCTGGGACGACGGACGCTACTACAACAATCGCAACGTGAACAATATCACCAACATCACCCACATTCACACCTATAACGGCCAGCATGGTCCCGGCGGATTCAACGGACGGCAGTACCATGGGGCGGGAAATGCTGCAGCGACAGGCCGCGGAGCGATGAACGGCCGCGGCGCGATCAATGAGAGCGTGGCGCGGGCCAACAACTATGCTTCCCTCCACGGAGGCAGGCTGCAGGGCGGCAACGGCCGGGCTTTTAACGGCGCAACAAGTCGCGTTATGAATACCGGATTTGGCTCCAGATCGACCGCAACGGCGGGCCGCAACTATGGCAGCTATATGGGGCGGAGCTACAGCAATTCGGCGGCACGGAGCTACAGCAATTCGGCGGCGCGGAGCTACAGCGGCTACAGCGGCTCTCCTACCCGGGCCTACAACTTACCGCGCGGAAACAGCTATGGCGGAAGTTCCTTTGCCGGACAGCGGAGCTATGGCAACAGCTACGGCTCACGCGGTGGATTCAGCAGCGGCGCGCGCAGCTATGGCGGAAACGGATTCGGCGGATCACGCAGCTATGGCTCGGGTGGGTTTAGCGGATCACGCGGTGGATTCAGCGGCAGCAGTGGCGGATTCCACGGCGGTGGCGGCGGCTTCGGTGGAGGTGGCTTCCATGGCGGCGGTGGATTTGGCGGTGGCGGCGGATTCCACGGTGGTGGTGGCGGCGGACATCGCTAATCGAACAACTTCCGCAACAAAGTACTCCAACAGCAGCCCGTCTAGGCAGGCTGCTGTTGTTTTAGCAAAACCGGAATTACTGTGGCGTGGACAGAGAATCGAGTCCCTCGACTGGTCGCTGCGGTGACCCACGGCGACGTTCGCTCGGGATGACAACGCTTTTTTAACTTTCAGCAATGCTGCGTTTGCGCATGTCGTCGTGCGGAGGGCCGGCTTGAAAACCAAAGCCGCTCGCTCACAGCCGGGATTCCGTCAATTTTATTGCGCCGACTGGGGAACCCTGCCGCCGCACTGCAGCAGCAGAGACGCAATGGATGCGGCTGCATTCTCATGCGCAAGACTACGAGCCTTCTGCGCCATCGCGGCCAGACCCTCGGGATCATTGAAGAGGCGAACCAGTTCGGCAAGCAGCCGCTCCGGAGTCAGCTCAGCCTCGACCAGCATCGCTGCCGCACCCGCCTGCACAAATACCTCCGCAT
>JAJZJJ010000331.1 GCA_021810175.1 Acidobacteriota bacterium
GAATAGCTGTTCCCTTCCTGGAGGAGACGTTCGGCGAGGATGAGGTAGCCGTTGAGGGCTTCGAGAACGTGCTGCCAGGGACGAATGGCGTGCGGGCTGCGGATGCGAACGGTTTCGCCGGCGGCAAAGGCGCGGACGGTATCCGGGATGAGGCGATCCTTTGCCCAGTCGCCGCCACCGAGGACATTCCCGGCGCGCGCGGTGGCGATAGCGACCTGCCGGCCGCCGGCGGAGCGGAAGAAGGAATTGCTGTAACAGCGAACGACCAGCTCGGCGCAGGCCTTGCTGCTGCTGTAGGGGTCGTGTCCGCCGAGGTGGTCGGTTTCGCGGTAGGGCCAGGGCCACTCCTGGTTTTCGTAGCATTTGTCGGAGGTAACGACGACGACAGCGCGGACGGAGGGGCAGGAGCGGACGCACTCCAGCACGTTGAGGGTGCCCATGACGTTGGTCTGATAGGTGGCAGCGGGATCGAGGTAGGATTCGCGGACGATGGGCTGGGCCGCGAGGTGGAAGACGACTTCGGGGGCGAAGGCGTCCATGCAGCGGCGGAGGGCGGCGATGTCGCAGATGTCTCCGCGGGTGGACTGCATGGTGGAGGAGAGGCCGGCGGCGTCGAAGAGGCTCGGCTGGGAGGGCAGAGAGCGGGAGTAGCCGTGCGTGTCAGCTCCGAGGCGCTGAAGCCAGAGGGCCAGCCAGCTGCCCTTGAAGCCGGTGTGTCCGGTAATGAGGACTTTGCGGTTGTGCCAGAACGAGTTCACCAGAGCTTCCATGGTGCGTTGCCACTCCTCCATAACTCTTCCAAAAGTGCGCGGTCGTGCAGCGTATCCATGGGCTGCCAGAAGCCATGGTGCCTGAAGGCGGCAACTTTGCCGTCGTGGCAGAGGCGTTCGAGGGGCTCATGTTCCCAGTATGTCGAATCGCCTTCGATGTAGTCGAGGGCCTGGGGCGAGAGCACGAAGAAACCGCCGCTGACCCAGCGCTGATCGCCGCGGGGCTTCTCGGTAAATTCGCGCACGATATTGTCGGAGTCGATCTGGAGGGCGCCAAACTTGCCACCGGGGAGGGTTGCGGTGACGGTAACCAGCCTGCGCTGGTCGTGATGGAAGTCGATGAGGCGGCGGAGGTCGACGTCGGCGAGACCGTCGCCGTAGGTGAGGCAGAAGGACTCCTCATCGCGGACGAAGGGCAGGATGCGCTTGAGGCGGCCACCGGTCATGGTGTGCGCGCCGGTCTCTACAAGGGTGACGCGCCACGGTTCGGACTCGGCGCGGACGGTTTCGATGGTATTCGTGGCGAGGTCGATGGTGACATCGGAGGAGTGCAGCATGTAGCTGGCAAAATAGTCCTTAATAACATGGCCCTTGTAGCCCAGGCAGACGATGAAATCGTTCAGTCCAAAGGACGAGTAGATCTTCATGATGTGCCAGAGGATGGGCTTGCCGCCTATTTCGACCATAGGCTTGGGACGGAGAGAGGTTTCCTCACTCAGTCTGCTGCCGAGGCCGCCGGCCAGAATCACGGTTTTCATATGGATGGACGCGCGTCCTCTCTGGCGCCTGCGCTGGTCACCAGCCGGACCGCGAGAGCGCTCGGGATTGAGTTTAGCAGCGGGAGGATGAGGCCGCACCGGCGAACGCGGTGTTGAGTCCCTGTTCGCCGCAATTGGGCTGCATGAGAGAATGCGATTGGATCGGTTTGGCGGTGGAGGGCTTGCGTTGAGCGCGGGACGGGCGACACTTTCCGTTGCGATGATCGCGAGGAACGAGGAAGAAAACCTGCCGCGCACGCTGGAAAGCGTTCGCTGGGCGGATGAGATCGTGGTGGTCGATTCCGGCTCGACGGATCGAACGCCGGAGATCGCGAAGTCGTTGGGAGCCCGGCATGTTTTCAACCGCGACTTCCGCGGGCATCCCGAGCAGAAAAATATTGCCATCGACTTGTGCACGTCGGAGTGGATCCTGCTGCTCGACGCGGACGAGGTGGTGAGCCCGGAGCTGCGGCGGGAGATTGAAGAAGTTTTGCGCGATCCGCGGTTTTCGGCGTACTGGATTCCTCGCCGGAACCTGTTTTTGACGCGATGGCTTCGGCACGGAGGGTTCTACCCCGACCGCAAGCTGCGGCTGTTCCGGCGGGGCGCAGCGCGCGTGGAGGAAGGTGTCGGGCCGCATGGCACGCCGCGATTCGAGGGGCGGAGCGGAGTGCTGAAGGGCGATTTGATGCACTACGCCTATCCGAATCTGGATCAGTATCTGGAGCATATGAACCGGTATAGCTCCGAGGCATCCGAGTATCTGTACGTAAGGGGAAAAACGAGCCGGTCCCTGTTGGGATTTGTGTGGAACGCAGTGGTGAACCCGGCGGCCACATTTATCAAGAACTATTTCTTCCGGCTGGGTATCCTGGATGGCCCCGAGGGGTTGCTGCTGCATGTGAATCATTCGCTGTATGTGCACTGGAAGTATGCGAAGGCGTGGGAGCTTGCCGCACTAGGCGGGCAGGAGCGTGCGAAGGAAGACGAGAGCGGATTGCGGGCCCGTTCAATCCTGTAAGGCGGCTCAAAGGACCGCCGGAAGCCGCCATCCCTGAGGCTTACTGAGGCGTCAGCTGGAGGCAGCGTCGTGGTGGGAACTCCGCAGCAAAAAAGCGGGGGGCGGAAAATCCGCCCCCCTTTTTCTCTGATGGCTCCGACGCGGCGCCGGATATGAAGTTATCGGCGCCAGGGGAATTTGGAGAAGCTGTAAGTGATGCCGGTGCTGAGTCGAACGGCGGCGATATTGGCGCGGCCGCCCTGGGTGGCGAGTTTGGGGCCGAAGTCGACGTGGGTGTACTGGTAGTCGGCCTGGAAGATGCGGAAGCCGAGGCGGTGATGCAGCCATGGGGTGGTGTAGTCCATGCCCGCGCCGGCGGTCAGCATTACGCCCCAGTGCTCCGGGTTATAGAAGAAGGTGGAGCCGCCCACTGTTGGCTGGTTGGGGCCGGTAACGCCGGCGGTTCCCACCAGCGCGTGCACGAAGGGCGTCAGCTCTTTGCCGGGCAGGCGGAAGATGGGGCCGACGGAGAAGGCGCGCATGCCGTCGTTGTTCGTCTGCTGGGCGCGCTCGCCTTCGATCTGCGCGCCCGCCCACTGGTTGAAGAAGTAGGCGCCGCTGAAGATCATGCCGCGCGAGTTGGTGGCGAAGGAGTAGCCCTGGACCTGCGCGTGCGGCGACCAGTAGCTGTAGCCGGCGAACAGCTCCATACGGGGATACACGTTCTTTGGGGCGGGCTTTGCGGCTGCATGCGCGCAGGCCGTGCCCGCCCATGCCAGTACAGCCGCCATCAGAACTGCTGCGATTTTCCTGGTGCTTTTCATCGTCTCTCCGTGGCTGCTACTGGGTGATGGTCAGAGTGAAGGACGCCGTGTGCTGCTCGGCGCCGCTGCCGGTGGCCGTTCCGCTGGCTGAAGCCGTGGCGGTAGCTGTTACTGTCACCATCGAAGTTCCCGGCATCACAGCCGGCGGGCGGAAGCCGCAGCCGGTCATTCCGGTCATGCCCGAAGCCACGATCAGCAGCATCAGCATGGCCTTCATCCCGCGATTCAGCTTCTTCCGCTCCACCATGAGGAAGCCGCCGAAGAGCAGCGCCGGCAGGAAGAACAGCGAGGCGCTCATCGTGCCCCCGCCGGAAGAGCCCGGCGGCTGATTCATGGCCACCGTGCCGGTGTTCGATCCCTCGGTGGTGATGGTCAGCTCCGAGGTTTGCGTTTTGTTCGAACCGTCCGCCGTGAGGCTGGGCGGCGCGAAGCTGCAGCTGGCGCTGGCCGGCAGCCCGGCGCAGGCAAACTTCACCGTGCCCGTGAAGCCGCCTATCGGCGCGAAGGTGAAGGCGACCTTGCCGGTCTGTCCGGCCTTCAGCGTCAGCGAGGAAGGATTCGCCGTCAGCGAATAGTCGGGCGAGGTGACTGTCTGGACGAACTGCGGCGAAATGGACTCGTGGAAGTTTGTGTCGCCGTTGTAGACCGCGGTGATGAGGTGCGTGCCCGCCGCCAAGGTGTTCACGGTTAAGGTGGCCACGCCCTGATTGTTCAGCTGCGGGGTGCCCAGCGAGGTGGCGCCGTCGAGGAACTGCACGGTCCCGGTGGGCGTGCCGGAGGTTGCGCTGGTGACCGTCGCGGTCAGCGTCACATCGGCATTCAGGTTGGCGTCGGCGGCGGAGCTGGTGAGCACCACGGCGCTGGCGGCCTGCTTCACCGTCAGCGTGCCGTCAGTGGTGGTCACGGTGTAATCGCCGAGATCCGTGCCGGATGCGCTGGGCACGATGCTGTAAGTGCCGGCGGCCGAAGTGGTGGTCGCCGAGGTGGTGAAGCTCTCCATGAACGTGTCGCCGTTCACGGCGCCGGTCACCGCTCCGGTGAACGTCGGATTGGCCGTGCCGTAGATCCGGGTGGCGCTGTTGGCCTCCACGGTGAGCGCGGCTTTGCCGACGGTGAGCATGACGCTCTTCGACGCGCTGTTATAGGTGCCGGCTTCGGTGGAGTTCGGTGTCCACGTGGCCGTCAGCGTGTAGCTTCCCGCCGCCAGCACCGTTCCGCCGGAGACCGAGGTCCATGAACCGCCCGCCGGAGTCGCCGTGTAGGCGATGGTTCCGTCGGCGCTCAGGCTGGTGGATCCGGATGCCGCGCTGGCGTTGAGGAT
>JAJZJJ010000332.1 GCA_021810175.1 Acidobacteriota bacterium
GGCCAGCAACAGAATAAAGTGAGGCCGCGGGTTACTCGTCCTTGTGCTCGACGAGGAGCAGGCGGCAGCCGTGGGGCGGCACCATGACCTGAATGTCGCTCCTGGAGCCAAGCGATTGATGGGACCAGAGGTCGGCAACGATGCGTGGGCCGACGAGGCCGGACTGGTTCCAGTTGGCGGACATGACGCGGGCTGTGTCTTCGAAGTTGAAGAGAGCGACATAGAGGCCGTCCTCGCCGGCCGCCGCCCAGATGGAGCCGTTCTCATTCAGCGTGAGGGGGTGGTTGCCGTAGGAGTGCTGGTCAATGGCGATGACCTGAGGATTGGTGAGGAGGGATAGGGTATAGGGGTCCATCTTGAGGAGGTTGCCGCCCATGATGAGCGGGGATTTGGCGATGGACCAGAGGGTGACGAGGGTGCGCTCTTCCTCGTGGTTGAGACGGGAGACGCGCGGCTTTCCCCAGCCGGGATGGGGAGCGAGCGTGCCGATGGGGAGCATGTCGGCGTCGGGCCAATGGCCTGGGCCGCGGAACGGGATCCACTGAGCGAGGAGTCCGAACTGGGCGGTGAGGGATTGCGGGAAGCTGGGCGCATCGGGGGGCTTGGACCAGACGTCCCACATATCGTTGGAGATGCGCCACATATTGGCGTTGTTTTCAGCGTTGAGGGCGTCTTTGAGGGGTGTGGGCCCGGGGGAAAGGCTGAGGACGATGGGCCGACCGGTTTTGAGGATGGCCTTGTGGATCATCTGGATTTCTTTGGCGTTGTAGGGCTGGGAGATGCAGTCGACCTTGAGGAAGTCGACGCCCCAGGAGGCGTACATCCTGAGCATGGAGTCGTAATAGGCCTGGCCGGCGGCATTGTCTTTGACGCCGTAATTGTCGGAGTTCCAGGCGCAGACGTCGGATGTTTTGGCGGCCTGACGGGCGGTGAACCGGGAGCCAAGGATGGGCAGGTTTTTCGCGACGGCTTCACGTGGGATGCCATGAATGATGTGAATGCCGAATTTGAGACCGAGGGAGTGGACGTAGTCGGCGATGGCCTTGAAGCCGCTGGGGAAGCGGTTGGGCGCGGGGAGATAGAGGCCGTTGGGTGAAATGTTGTAGCCTTCGACCTTGCGCGGGACGCCTTTCTTGTCAGGGTAGCCGGCGAACCAGCCTTCGTCGATGATCATGTACTGCCAGCCGTACTTTTGCAGGTGCTGGTGCATGTAGTCGGCTTCGTGCTCGAACTCAGATTGGTTGATGGTGAGCCCGAAGGAGTCCCAGCTGTTCCAGCCCATGGGGGGCGTGGCGGCGACGATGTTCTGGGCGGTGGCGGCGGGCAGCAGAGCGAGAGCCAGACCAGCGAAAACAAGGGAAGACAGGAGGCGGGAACGCAGCATAGTGACTCCGATAGTTAGTAGCGTAATGCCGGGAACAGTGTAGATCATTGCGGCGACTGGTATACTCCAATGCTTATGCGGGTATTCGTCATACTGCCGGCGGCGGGTCTGGGCACGCGCATGGCTACTGGCCATGGAACGCCTCAGAGTCCCAAACAATTCCTCGAACTCGGGGGCATCCCCGTGTTGATTCACACGCTGCGGGCGTTTGCCGCGGTGCCGTCTGTGACGCGGATGTATGTAGCTGTGCGGGCGGGCGAGATGGAGCGCGTGGAGGCGCAGGTGAGCGAGCATGGCCTGGCCGACAAGGTGCGCGTGGTGATGGGAGGCGACTCGCGGCAGGAAAGCGTGTCGCATGCGCTGGCGGCGGTGGAGTGCGACGACGAGGACATTCTGCTGGTGCATGATGCGGTGCGTCCGCTGATTGAACCGGCGGTGATTGAGCGCACGATCGAGGCTGCGCAGAAATCGGGAGCGGCGATTGTGGGGCTGCCCGCGGTGGACACGATCAAGCAGGTGGAACGGACGGCGGACGGCGCGCTGATTACGGCGACGATTCCGCGGGAGTATATCGTGCAGGCGCAGACGCCGCAGGGATTTCGCGCAGGACTGTTGCGCCGCGCATTCGCCGAGGCCGAAGCGGATGGGTTTACGGGGACCGACGAGGCGAGCGTGGTGGAACGCGCCGGAGCGCAGGTGATGGTGGTTCCGGGCTCGCCTACGAATCTGAAAATCACGCAGCCGGGCGACCTGGATCTGGCCGAGTTCTATCTTCGCCAGCGTGCTTCAAGGTAAGCTGGAAGACGGTAGCCAGGATGAAGATACGCATTGGATACGGATGGGATTCGCACGCCTTCAAGCCGGGTGTGCCGCTCAGAATTGGCGGGCTTGCCATTGAGCATCCCGAGGGACTGGCGGGGCACTCGGACGGAGATGTGCTGCTGCACGCGATTACCGATGCGCTGCTGGGGGCGGTTTCGGCCGGGGATATCGGCAGCTTCTTTCCGCCGGGCGATGCGCGCTGGAAGGGCGCGGACTCGGCGATCTTTTTGAACATTGCGCTCGAAGAGATACAGAACGCCGGATACAGGATTGCCAACGTGGATACGACGCTGGTGCTGGCGGCGCCGAAGATCGCGCCGATCGCGGGCGAGATACGGGAGCGGGTGGCGTCGCTGCTGGATATTCCGCCGGGGGACGTGAGCATCAAGGCGAAGACGCCGGAGGGCCTAGGGCTGGATCACGTGGCGCAGGCGCATGCGGTCGTGCTGCTGGAACGCGTGGAAGAAAACAACGATGTGCGCGTGATGCATGCGGAGATTGACGAGACGATGAGCGTGGGTGCGGACGAGATCGACGAGATGCTGAAGGAGATGTCGCGGGGACGGAAGTCTGCGGTGAAGAAGCCGGCGTTCGATACGGAAGACTTTACGTAGATAGCTATCAGCCGTTAGCTCTTAGCTTTCAGCTTTTGGTTGAACCGCAGATTCTTCGCTTCGTTTCGCCAGGGCGAAACTTCGCTCAGAATGACCCATCTTCAGGGATGGGTTTCATGTTGGCGAGATATTTGTAACAAATGGCGCCATATTTGTAATAGAACAGGTTACTTTCAAGAATTTTCATGCCTACGAATTCGAAAGAGACTCCGCGCGTTCGATTTGCGCCTTCGCCCACCGGGTATCTGCATGTGGGCGGGGCTCGCACTGCACTGTTCAACTGGCTCTTTGCCCGGCACTTTGGCGGGACGCTGATATTGCGCATTGAAGACACGGATTTTGAGCGGTCTTCGGAAGCGATGGTCGAGGGCATTCTGGAAGGGATGCGCTGGTTGGGTCTGAACTGGGATGAGGGTCCGTTCTTCCAGTCGCAGCGGCTGGAGCTGTATCGGGCGACGGCGGAGAAACTACTGGCGAGCGGCCATGCGTACTACTGCTTCTGCACGAAGGAAGAGCTGGAGCAGCGGCGCGCGGAGGCGGCAGCGGCTGGGCGCCCGCCGATGTATGACCGGCGGTGCAGGAATATCGACCGGGCGACGGCGGCCGCGCGAAAGGCGGCGGGCGAGGCGTGCGCGGTGCGGTTCGCGGTTCCGGAGGGCGGCGCGACGAGCTTTGAGGACGCGGTGTTCGGCAAGGTGGAGTTTGCGAATAGCGAGATTGAGGATTTTGTGCTGCTGCGGTCGGACGGGATTCCGACGTACCACCTGAGCGTGGTGGCCGATGATGTGGAGATGCGGCTGACGCACATTATTCGCGGGGCGGATCATATTTCGAACACGCCGAAGCAGGTGCTGCAGTACCGCGCACTGGGTGTGGAAACACCGATTTTTGCGCATGTGCCGCTGATCCTGGGGCCGGACAAGACGCGACTGAGCAAGAGGCACGGGGCGACGAGCGTGATCGCGTACAAGGAGATGGGGATTGTTCCGGAGGCGTTCCGGAATTTTCTGGCGCTGCTGGGATGGACGCCGGGTTCGGCGCATAAGGACCGGGAGATTTTCTCATCGGAGGAACTGATCGAGCTGTTCGGGCTGGATGGGATTTCGAAGTCGAACGCGGTCTTTGATAACGACAAGCTGGCGTGGTTCAACACGGAGTATATTCGCGCGTACGAGGCGGAGCGGCTATTGCCGCTGGCCCGGGAAGAGTGGCAGAAGGCGGATTGTGAGCCGACGCGGCCGGAGAGCGAGATTCTGGCGGCAATAGAGCTGTTGAAGCCGAGGGCGCGGAATCTGAAGGACTTTGCCGGGGCATTTCGTGCCTATTTCAGCGACGAATTCGAGTTTGATCCCGCGGCGGTTACGAAATTTCTGAAAGATGAGCATGTGCGGGGGCTGCTGGGCGAGCTGGCCGAGCGGTACGCGGCGGCGGAGGAGTTTACGGAAGAGTCGACCGAGCAGGTGCTGCGCGGCTTTGCCGAGGAAAAGGGCATGAAGGCGGGCGCGCTGATTAATGGATCGCGCGTGGCGCTGACGGGACAGGCGGTGGCTCCGAGTTTGTTTGCGGTGATGGTGAATCTGGGGAAAGAGCGGGTGGTGAAACGGCTAGCGGCAGTGAAGGGGATGGTAGTGGATGTGCCTCCGGCGTAAAACCCACATGTCAAAATCGAGATGTGGGGTACCCCCGTCTGGGCGGAATAGATGAAGGCGGTTATGAAATGAAGAAGCGGGGCATGGCGCCCCGCTTTTGTTTTTCGATTTCTGAAGGGGCTACTTGCCGATGACGTCGATGGTGACGGGGATGGTGCGGGGCGGGTAGCAGGAGTTGGTGGCGCAGGCCTGGTAGCGG
>JAJZJJ010000333.1 GCA_021810175.1 Acidobacteriota bacterium
GGTAGCGGGTAACGATTTTCGTCGAGCCGCTGATTGATTCCAGTCGAATTCCCCGGGATTCCCGTTCTCTGCGTAGTTCCTCGCCGAACTGACCCACTTTCGCTTCCTTTCCTCGATCGAAGGGGGGAGTCACCACAACAATACGTCCGGCGGTTTTGGAGAGTCAAAGGGAAAATGGTATAAGTGCCATATTTCTCATCATGCAGCAAGGGTACTGAGGTAACCATATTCCAACTATCCACCCCATCATTGCCTGGGGAACCAATATCGGCGGGGTCAGCCATGCGCTCGGGGGGCTCAGGTTTGTTAATCTGGTCTTTCCCGTGCCGGAAAGCAGCCCGGCCAGCGAACCACACCCATGAACAAGCTCGTTGTCGGCAACATCCTGCACCGCCCTGTCCGTTCCCTGATCAGCGTCTTCGCCGTCGCCATCGAAGTGACGATGATCCTCTCCATCGTGGCGATCATGGTGGGCCAGATTGACGGCGCGGCGAGAGAGGCGAGCGGCATTGGGGCGAACCTTATCGTTCGGCCGGCCAACGCCAGCTTTCTGAGCGCGGTGGGCGGAGCTCCGGTACCGGCAAGCGTGGTGAACATACTGCGGAAGCTGCCCCACGTGGCAGTGGCCTCTCCGGTGATCGCGCAGTTCAACATGAGCGGCGCGGTACAGACGATCTACGGGATCGATTATCCCAGCTACGAAGCGCTTCGGCCGTTCCGGTTTCTGGCGGGAGGTCCGTTCGACGGGCGCCCGGATTCCGTGATGGTTGATGACCTGTACGCGCGCAGCCACCATCTGAAAGTGGGAGACACGATCCAGCTTCTGCATCACCCGTTTCAGGTGTGCGGCATCGTGGAGCACGGCAAGGGCGGCCGTGTGTTCCTTCCGATTAGCACGCTCGGAAGCCTGATCGGCGAACCCAATAACGCTTCCCTGTTCTACATCCGCACGGACACGCAGCAGAACGAGCAAAAGGTGATCCAGGAGATTCACAGCACGCCGGGACTGACAACGTATCAGGTGCAGACGATGCGGGAACTGATGTCGCTGATGACTCCGGAGCACTTCCCCGGGTTCAACAGCGCCCTGAACGTCGTGATCGGCATCGCGATCATCGTGGGCTTTCTGGTGATCTTCCAGGCGATGTACACAGCGGTAATGGAGCGCACGCGAGAGATCGGGATCCTGAAGTCGCTGGGCTCGTCGAAGCTGTACATCGTCAACGTGGTTCTGCGAGAAGCCTTTCTTGTGGCCATCGCGGGAATCGTCGCGGGCATGCTGCTCACGCTGGTGCTTCGGTACGTCGTGGTGTGGAATTTCCCCACGATTCCCTTCAATGTCACCCTAATGTGGCGTTTGAAGGCCACAGGAATTGCCCTGATCGGTGCGATGCTGGGCGCTCTGTATCCGGCGTTGAAAGCGGCAAAGAAGGATCCGATCGACGCGCTCGCGTACGAATAACCTGTGGTTTCGGGCGGCGGCCGGGGAACGGTGTGTGACCGGCGAGGCAATAGCCGCTTTGATTCCCGGGCGGAAATCCGGAAGCCCGGAGCAGGCTTAAGCGGGCGGATTGGTGTTCAGCGGGCGCCTGCCGGGGTGTCTTTGCCGAGGTAGTATCCGATCCCCGCCAGCACGAAGCCGGTGGCCACGAGAGCTCTGCGGGCCGGAGGGGACAGGAGCGTGCGGGCGATCTTCCAGAGGCTCGGCGGAGACGCGGAGCGGAGATGACGATCCCTGAGGGTTGCGGGAATCGAGCGCTGGATGGCTTCGATCAGCTCAGGATCGATTTGGGCAAAGAGCTTGGTGAGCGCGATGAAGTTGCGCATGGCGCGCACGGTCTCCGGGCGGGACGATGCGGAGGCGAGGTGGTTCACGATGCTGTCGCCGGCGCCGACGGCTCCGCGCAGGGTGCTGAGCACGTTCTTCTGGTGCAGCACTTCGAGGAGTTCCAGAAATTCCAGGAGAGCTGCCGCGTGTTCAGCCGGAGCCTCGGCGAGCCGCCGCTGCACTTCCGCCTGAGGATTGCGGGGAGAGACGTCGAGCTGAATCGGTTTCGCCATGATGTGATCTCCTGAATGCTATCGGCTGCCGTTTGCGGGGCGGATCTGGACGAGATTCGAGCCAGGCATGCGGTAGCGAGGCTGCGCCCATTTGCGCTCGACCTCCACGCCGCTTTGCGGAGTGGGTGTGTGGAAGCGGTGATTGGTGTGGGGCAGCGGCGACTCGCCTGTGCCTGGCAGAGGCTCGATGGTGACCGGCGTTTCTTTATAAGCGGGCGTATGCACGACCACGTCCACGTTGTTGCTGGTGAGGGTGTTGATGGGCTGCTGCTTTGAGTTGAGCGGAGCGTAGAGCTGGTTGCCGCTGACCCGGTCTGTGACGAGAGCGCGGATGACGATCTCGCCATCGCGGGACTTGACCTTGACGAAGCGGCCGCTCTCCAGGCCTTTTTCCTTTGCCAGCTCGGGAGAGACCTCGAGGAAGGTGTCCGGAGCTTTCATCACGATTCCGGGGACGCGATAGGTCTGATTGCCGGCCTGGAAGTGTTCGAGCATGCGGCCGTTGTTGAGGTGCAGGCTGTACTCCTCGTCTTCCTGCTGACTGGGCTCATTCCACTCCACCGGATGAAATTTTGCCTTGCCATCGGGAAAATGGAAGCGCTCGGTGTAGAGGAGGGGCGTGTCGGCGCCGTCTTCTTTTACGGGCCAGTGGAGGCTTCTGTAACCGGCGAGGCGCGCATAGGTGACGCCGGCGAAGAGGGGAGCGATTCCGGCGCACTCGTCCATGATGTCCGAAGGCGACTGGTAGCTCCATTTCGCGCCGAGCCGGTTCGCCACATCCTGGAGAATTCGCCAGTCGGGCCGGGTGCCGGGCAGAGGCTTCATGACTTCGTACATGCGCTGGATGCGGCGTTCGGTGTTGACGAAGGTGCCTTCCTTCTCGAAGCTGGGCACACCGGGGAGGATCACATCGGCGTACTGGCAGGTGAGGGTGAAGAAGATTTCCTGCACGACGAACAGCTCCAGCTTTTCCAGGCCCGCGGCGAGGTAGTGCTTGTTGGACTCGGAGCTGATCATGTCCTCGCCAATGAGGTAGAGGGACTTGATGCGGCCTTCGTGCATGCCGTCGACCATGACGTGATTGTCCATGCCCTCCCGGTCGGGGAGCTGAACACCCCACGCCAGTTCCCAGTGGCGGCGAATTTCCGGGTCGTCGACGTTCATGTAGCCGGGGAGTTTGTCCGGCATGGAGCCGAAATCGCTGCAACCCTGAACGTTGTTGTGGCCGCGGAGGGGATAACCGCCGGTTCCAGGGCGGCCGTAATTGCCGGTGAGGAGCAGCAGATTGGAGATGGCGGTGGAAGTGTCGGAGCCGTGCTTGTGCTGGGTGACGCCCATCGCCCAGAGCATGCAGACATTGCCTCCGTGAGCGAGGATGTCGGCTACGGTTTTGATGGTGTCGGCAGGAATGCCGGCTCGCTGCTCGGCAAATTCGAGCGTGAAGGGCTGGAGGCTCCGGACATACTGATCGAAGTTATTGACGCGCTTTTCGATAAATTCGGAAGCCTGCCAGCCGTTATCGAGAATGTATTTGGCGACGGCGTTGATCCAGATCAGGTCGGTGCTGGGCCGGGGACGCAGCCAGATGTCGGCGCGACGCGCCATCTCATTGTGGCGAAGATCGGAGACGATCAGGCGCTGCCCGCGGAGCTTATGCGAGCGTTTGACGCGCGTGGCCAGGACCGGATGATTCTCCGCTGGATTGGCTCCGATAATCACCACAACGTCGGCGCGCTCGATATCGGAGATGGAGCCGGAGTCGCCTCCGTAGCCGACTGTGCGCGTGAGACCTTTGGTTGCCGGAGACTGGCAGTAGCGCGAGCAGTTATCGACGTTGTTGGTGCCGATGACCGCCCGGGCTAACTTCTGCATGAGATAACTTTCTTCGTTGGTGCACTTCGAGGAGGCGATAAATTCGAGCGCATCGGGGCCATTCTTCTCCCTGATTTCCAGCATTCTGCGGGCGATGAAGTCCAGGGCTTCGTCCCAGGAGCATTCGCGAAAACGCTCGCCCTCGCGAATGAGGGGCGAGGTGAGGCGATCGCCGCTGTTCACGAAATCGAATCCGAACTTACCCTTCACGCAGGTGGAAATGCCATTGACCGGTCCGGCTTCCGGCTCCATCTTCAGGATCTGGCGGTCGCGATGCCAGACGTCGAAGGAGCAGCCCACGCCACAGTAGGTGCAAACGGTCTTGGTTTTCTCGATGCGGGCCATGCGCATGGCTGC
Organism: Acidobacteriota bacterium; assembly: GCA_021810175.1. The sequence goes on from JAJZJJ010000333.1 coordinate 4,291, forward strand.
TTCCATCTGCGACAGCTCCAGGATGGGTCCATAGCCCAGCTCCGGCTCGATGCCTTTGACGACATCGATCATGTCAGAGAGCGCTTTGCGGGGAAGTCCGGTGAAGTAGCCGGCTTCGCCGAGCATGGATTTCTCCATCAGCGCGTTGCACGGGCAGACGGTGACGCAATGCCCGCAGGATACGCAACTGGACTCTCCGATGGGCGCACCGCCATCCCACAGGACGCGCGGATGCTCATCTTCCCAGCGGATGGTCAGTGTCTCGTTGACCTGAACGTTCTGGCAGGCTTCCACGCAGCGTCCGCAGAGGATGCACTGGTCGGGATCGTAGCGATAGAAGGGGTTGGTCTCATCCTTCTCGTA
>JAJZJJ010000334.1 GCA_021810175.1 Acidobacteriota bacterium
GCCCACGGGCGAGCGGCGTCCGGGGGGCGGATCAGGCCGCGGATCGGGTGGTCCTGGAGGGCGCGGACGGCGCCGCCGGGGTCGCGGGCGCGGACCGGGTTCGGGCGGCGGAAATCGCGGAAACCAGTAACCACTCAGCAGGGGCTGCGCATGATGCGCAGCCTCTTTTCTTTTTGGAACGAGACGGGCGGGCGATTATGGAGTGGGTGTATTTGTTGGAGCGGATTGCCTGTCGCCATGCTCCGTCCGAATGCGTGAAGTAGGGCTCCCCTTAAGGGAAGAGTCGCGTAGAGGGCTATGGTTCTGCTGGACACATACAGGAAATACGCACTGTTCGCGGCGCTGGGGATCACCTGGGGCAGCCTGTGGCTGGTGACGGGCGGAGTAACCGATCCGGTGCCGCTGATCTGCGAGGGTGCGCTTCGTTTTGGGGCGGCGGCCCTGGCGTTGGGCATCTACGGGCTGGTGCGCAGAAGCGCAGGCAGGGCTGGTGCGGGCAATTTCCCTTACGGCTCAGGGGTTGTGCTGGGGCTGGGGCTGCTGGCGGTTCCGTACGCGTGCACGGCATGGGCATCGGGGGCGGTGCATCCCTATCTGCGGGCGACGGCCGTGGGGCTGCCAGCGGTGGTATATGCGGCGATGCCGCTGGTTGTGATGCTGACGATGCGTGAAGATGCGGGGCGGTATCTGCCGCGATTGCTGTTTGGGCTGACGGGCGTGGCGCTGCTGGTGGCGCAGGGCGTGGCGCTGGACTTAGCGCGGTGGCTGCCGGAGCTGATGCTTGCGGCAGGAATGGTGGTTTACGGGCTTGCGCTGGTGTTTGCGGCAGGACAATTCGGTGGTGACAAAGAGCGTGGCGGCGCGTCCAATCTTGTTCCGTGGTGTGCGCTGCAATGCGCGACAGCAGCGGTGGCGCTGGCAGCAGTGGGAGTTCTGAACGGCGACTGGGCGCGATTTGCAGCGCAGGCGCCTGCGTCGGAGCCCGGCAGATGGATGGGAGTCGCACTCGCGGCAGGAATTTCGGCAGTGACGTTGCCGATTCTGTACCGGGTGCTGGAGAGTCTGGGTCCCATTCCGGTGGCGACGTTGCAATGGCTGGTGACGCTGACGGGTGTGCTGGAGGCGGAGATTTTCCTTCCCTCCAGGTGGGTTTGGGAGAACTGGGCGGGAATGGCAATGACTCTTGGGGCGCTTTGGTGGGTACTAAGAAAGGAGCGGATTTCGGGGACGAGGTTACTGGCAAGGTAACGTATGCATAGTCAAGGTGGCGCCGATGACCCGAAATCTGAGTTAGACTGACGGCAAATGAGCGCATCGATGTACATCGTCGTGGAGGGGGAAGACCCCGGATTCGATATTTTTGTGAATGGCCGCGCCCTTGCCCGGAATGAAGATGCATTGGAAAAGCTGGCATTGCGGCTGGGAGTGAAGCCGCTGCTGGATTTCTTCTCAGCGGACGAGAACTCTATGGCGCTGCTGCTTGAAGAAGGCGCGGGCGATCCTGACTGGGCGAAGACGCTGCCACCGCCGCAGTGGTTCTCCGGACACGAGGGACTGACGACGGTGGGTGCGCTGCTGGATTATCTGCGCGATGCGCCGGGGGCCTTTGGCGCGGATACGACGCAGGTGATCAGCGAGCTCGAGCAGTACGAAACAGTGCTGAAGAAGACTGCGCAGCGCGATCTGCGCTGGCAGCTTGCGGTGAGCTGGCGGTAAGACGACGCCGCACCGCGAGATTCCTTGAGAAATTCAACGTCCAAACTGGCGCAGGTGATGGTCGGCGTGCCGCCACGCCCAGCGCATCCATTCCTCTTGTGACATGGGTCCGAAGTATGGGTGAGCATGACCATCCAGCGTACAACACAAGCTATTTCCAGATGCCGAGCAATTGACGGATAAGGACGATCTGGCCGGTGTGGTAGCTGGTGTGGTCGCCGGCGAGCAGGACTTCGCGCAGCAGGTTCTGTCCGTCGCCCCAGGGGATTTTTGCGTACAAGTTGGAGGAGGGTTCACCGACGAGGCGCTCGAATGTCTCGATATCCTGCTGGACGGCGGCGACGGCCTCGCGCCATGCTTCTTTGCCGGGCGGTGCGGGCTGTGCGGGCCAGTAGTCACGGGGCCAGTTGGGCTCGGTGTAATTGGGATTGGTGCAGAAGTCGACGAGGTCGTGGAGGGTGAAGCGGATATGCTGGACGAGCTCCCATGCGCTATGCGGGCAATTTGCGGGGCGAGTGCCGAAGTGCTCGGCGGGGAAGTCTTTGACGGCAGATGCAAAGTCAACATGCGCTCCCTGGCCGCGCAGTAAAGGAATGAGTTGATTGCGGAGAATGCGATCTTCGGTGGGCATGGAAAAGCCTCCTGTGTATTCGATGCAGGAGGCTTTTGAAGCTGAACGAGAAACGCCGGCAGTGACGTCAGACCGTGACGGTTGCCGAGGTTTCGCGGCGGTCACTGAAGACGTTGCCGAGGCGCTTGATTTGCGCGCCGACGCCGCGGAGCTTTTCTTCGATGTGTTCGTAGCCGCGATCGATGTTGTAGATGCGGTCGAGGATAGATTCGCCGTCAGCGACGAGCGCAGCGAGGACGAGCGAGGCCGATGCGCGGAGGTCAGAGCACATGACGGCGGCCGCCGAAAGCGGAGTTTTGCCGCGCACGGTGGCGACGCGGCCGTCGATGCGGATGTTGGCGCCCATGCGGACGAGTTCCTGCACGTGCATGAATCGGTTTTCGAAGATGTTTTCCTTGACCTGGCTGACACCGTCGGCCTGTGTGGCGAGGGCCATGAACTGTGCCTGCATGTCGGTGGGGAAGCCGGGGTATTCCTCGGTGGAGATATCAGCAGTTTTGAGTGCGCCTTCACTGCGGACGCGGATGGAGTCCTTTCCGAGGATGTCGATGCGGACACCGCACTCCTTGAGCTTGTCGATGACGGCACCGAGGTGCGCGGGATTGCAGTGGGTGACGCAGAGGTCGCCGCCGGTGATGGCGCCGGCGATGAGATACGTACCGGCCTCAACGCGGTCAGGGTTGATGCGATGGCGTGCGCCGTGGAGTTTCTCGACGCCCTGGACGCGGATGGTGGAGGTGCCTGCGCCCTCAATCTGCGCGCCCATGGCGGTGAGCAGCGCGGCCAGATCGGTGACTTCCGGTTCACGGGCGGCATTCTCAAGGACGGTTTCGCCTTCGGCGAGCACGGCGGCCATGAGGAGATCCTCAGTGCCGGTGACGGTGATTTTGTCGAAGAGAATGTTTGCGCCCTTCAGGCGCTCGGCGCGGGCCTCAACATAGCCGTGCTGGTAGCTGATGTTGGCGCCCATTTGTTCGAGGCCCTTGATGTGAAGATCGATGGGGCGAGCGCCGATGGCGCAGCCGCCGGGCATGGAGACGCGCGCGATTCCAGTGCGGGCGACCAGCGGGCCGAGCACGAGGGCCGAAGCGCGCATGGTCTTGACGATTTCGTACTTGGCGGTAGGCTCGGAGAGCACGCGGCAACTGATGGTGGTGCGGTGCTGGGCGCGACCATAGCCGAGTTCGACCTCGGCGCCCATGGAAGTAAGCAGTTTGCGCTCGGTTTCGATGTCGCGCACCTGGGGGATGTTTTCGAGGATGACTTCATCTTCCGTGAGAATGGCCGCAGCCATGCAGGGAAGGGCAGAGTTTTTGGCTCCGCTGACACGGATGGTGCCGAGGAGAGGATTGCCACCGCGAATGACGAATTTGTCCATGATCGAGTCGACTTTTGGGGAAGAGTCCGCGTTCCTTTATTGAATAGGAAAAAATGCGGAGAGTGAAAGTAGCCGGGCGAATACGTCTGTGGAAGATGAAACCTGAGGTTTGCCTGGCAGGCTTGTGCATGATGGAAGGACCGGAGCGCGCGGAGCGCTCCGGCCCGGCTAATAGCTGTTTGAACCGAGGTCTTCGATGGCGCGGCGGACATTGCCGTCAGAGTTGGCGAGACGGCGAACAGCTTCCGGCTTGTCGACGCCGGCTTTGAGCATGACCAGGGCGACGGGTACGCTGCGGCCAGCCGATTTGATGACTTCGACGGCCTGATCACGACCGATGTGACAGGCACGCATGAGCATACCGATGCCGCGCTCGACGAGTTTCGAATTCTGCATGTGTACGTTGACCATGAGATTTTCGTACACGTAGCCGAGCCGTGTCATGGCGCCAGTGGTGATCATGTTGGTGATCATTTTCTGGGCGGTGGCGGCTTTCATGCGGGTGGAGCCGGAGATGACTTCCGGGCCAACATCAGCGACGATGGCAATGTCAGAAGCTTCGGCGAGCGGCGTGCCCTGATTGCAGGTGATGCATGCGGTGCGGGCGCCACGTTCACGGGCATAGGCTATGGCGGCGACGACGTAAGGGGTGCGTCCGCTGGCAGAGAGCCCGATGATGACATCTTTGCGGCTGGGGCGACGGCGGGCGATGTCGCGTTTGCCCAGTTCCTCAGAATCTTCATTGACCTCGACGGGCGAGGCGAGCGCTTTGGGACCGCCGGCCATGATGTACTGCACGGTCTGCGGGCTGGTGGAGAAATAGGGCGGGCACTCGCAGGCGTCGAGGGCGGCGATGCGGCCGCTGGAGCCGGCGCCAACGTAGATGAGCCGACCGCCTTCGCGAATGCTGCGCGCGACCCA
>JAJZJJ010000335.1 GCA_021810175.1 Acidobacteriota bacterium
GAGCCATCCCCCAGACTGCAACTTATCATCGAAGATGCCGCATTTTGGATGATTATGAGGGGTCAGCCATTGAATATTTTGATACGAGCCTCTTTTGACACCGCAAAAGCAAAAAGGGAAGGCCGCCCGAAGCGCCTTCCCCCTCCCGGAAATCCGGTCGTCCGGCTCCCTGAAGAGCCACCTTATGCCATTGCCATGGCCCGGATTTCTTCTTTTCGCACCGTCAATTTTTCCACCAGATCGGTCCGGACCTCATACCCGCGCCCTGGCGAGTCGGTCACGGCAATCTGCCCCTGCTGCGACACCGTAATCTCCGGCTCAACGATGTCTTCCTTCCAGTAGCGTTTCGAAGCGGACACGTCGCCCGGAAGCGAGAAATTGTCCAGCGATGACAGCGCAATGTTGTGCGACCGTCCAATGCCCGACTCCAGCATGCCTCCGCACCACACCGGAACGCCGCGCTCCTGCGCCGCGTTGTGCACCGCAATAGCCTCGCTGAAGCCGCCCACGCGTCCCACCTTGATGTTGATGATTCGGCAGGACTCCATTTCGATCGCCGCCAGCGCGTCGCGGCGGTTGCGGATCGATTCATCCAGGCAGATCGGCGTCTCCAGCCTCTTCTGCAGCATCGAGTGGAAGTAAAAATCGTCGGCCCACAGCGGCTGCTCGATCATCAGCAGGTCGAAGGCGTCGAAGCCCACGATGTGGTCCGAATCGTTCAGGCGATATGCGGAGTTCGCGTCCACGCTCAACTCGATTTCCGGCCAGCGCGTCCGAACCGCCTCCAGCACATGCACATCCCAGCCCGGCTTGATCTTCAGCTTGATGCGCTGATACCCGGCCTCCAGTTCCTTCTCCACCTCGGCCAGCTGCTTTTCGAGAGTTGGCTGGATCCCGATGGAGACGCCGCAGTCGATGACCTCGCGCGTGCCGCCCAGCAGCCCGGCCAGGGGGAGCCCCTTCATCTGCGCTTCCAGGTCCCATACGGCGTTTTCCAGCGCTGCCTTGGCCATACGATGTCCGCGTACCTGCCGGAAGATCCCCGGGCACTTGCCGCCGTGCTCCGGATCGGAGGCCGCCAGCATGGGCGCCAGTTCCTGGTGCATCACCAGCCAGGCCGTGTCGATGGTCTCGTCGGAGAAGAACGGGTGCTCGCCCGCCACGCACTCGCCCCAGCCGGTCAGCCCCTCTGCGCGAACCTCTGCCAGCAGGATGCGCCGCTCCGTGGTGGTCCCAAAACTGGTCTGAAATGGCTGGATAAGAGGAAGGTGTAATTCGCGCAGGAATATGGCATCGATTCTCATAAAACCCCGGTTTCTTGCAGCCGTGCGAGTTCGAAAATCCCGTTGCCCTCGGCGTCCATCCGGAATCCCGTAACGGCGAGTCCGCGCCCGAAGGCGTCCAGAAAACGCCTGCGATTCTCCGCCTGCACCTCCAGCGCGCTGGAGACACGAGTGGCCTTCCAGTCGCTGACGGCTTTGGGAACCATGATTGTCTCCTGAATTGCAGGCGATTTGGATGGAAGCCCTTGCAGAATGGCCTTCACACGCTCCGACTCCATCCACCATTCTGCGTGGAGACGATCCGTGGGAAGCCCGCCCTGCAGTCGAGAAGAGGATACACCATAGAAATCCGGTGAATAGGATCGAACGATCACGCCCAGCCTGTGGATATTGAGGAAAGAATTCTTGATCTCCAGCGGGTCAAAGGTCCATTCCATGAGCGCAATTCCCCGGCCCAGCGCCTCGCGCCGCTGGTACAACTTCAGCGCACGTCCAATGCCTTCATTGCGATACGGCGTTTTCACCGCCAGCATGTGCGAGTGCAGATAGGCCGCCGGCTGGCCTGCTCCGCCCTGCTTCACTCCCGGCAAAGCCAGAGCAAATCCCACCAGTTCTTCGCCCTCAAATGCTCCCATCACCTGGCCGCCGACCCGCTGCGCCACCACAAATTCCCGCCGCGGGACCACATCTTCCTCCGCCAGCCCCCAGATCTCCTTCTGCAGCTGCACGCACGCGCCGAGTTCGTCGAGGCCCTGGCAGCTTCGCAGAACAATCGCGCGCCGGGTGCGGGTCGTCAGTCGCTCGGGCTTGGGGCCCGCTGCTGGGGATTCTGTCACGGCCGCTGCTCCGCCGCTTTGCTGCCTGTCCACAGGGCCTCGAGTTGGTCGGGCTGCAGTTCCTCCAGCGGACGCTCGCTGGCCGCCTCCATGGCGGCAAAGCGCCGCCGGAACTTCGCATTGGCATCCCGCAGCGCCAGTTCGGGATCGACCTTCAGGTGACGCGCCAGATTGGCCATCGTGAAGAGCAGATCCCCAAGCTCCTCCGCCGCCAGCTCCCGGTTCCCGGCATCGATCTCCGTCTCCAGCTCCGCCGTCTCTTCCCGCAGCTTGGCCATCACTCCGTTCACGTCGGGCCAGTCGAACCCAGCCTTGGCCGCCTTCGATCCGATCTTTCCCGCCTCGGCCAGCGCCGGCATCGCCCGCGAAACGCCTTCCAGCCGCCCCTCACCTCTTCCCTGGGACGCTTTCTCCAGCTTCTTGATCTCATCCCAGTTGCGCAGCACCTCAGCCGCGCCGATCCCGGCCGTCTCCAGGTTCTCCGCGCGATTGCCGGCCGCCGCCGCTGCCTCTTCCCCGAACACATGCGGATGCCGCCGCACCAGCTTGCGCTTCAGCCCTTCGATGACGTCGGTAATGGAGAAATGCCGCGACTCATCGGCCATCTCCGCGTAAAAGAGCACCTGCAGCAGCAGATCGCCCAGCTCATCGGAAAGATCCGTCCAGTGCTCGCGCTCAATGGCGTCCAGCACCTCATAAGTCTCTTCCAGCGTGTATTTCCGGATGCTCGAAAAGGTCTGCTCGCGGTCCCACGGGCAGCCGCCCGGTCCCCGCAGCCGCGCCATGATCGCAACCGCCTCGGCAAACAGCTTTCCGGCCGGCGAGATTTGCTGGCTGCGCTCCGCGTCTTTTTCAGCCGCCATAGCTCCACTCTACAACGGCCGCCCTCATTCCCGGTTATGCTTGCAGTGGTTGACCGGCAGCAGTCAGCCTGCTTCTTACAGATCGCAATCGGATGCCTGCCTTCAATCCCATCACGGCCATCTTCGTCGCCCTCTTCGGCCTCGCCTTCGGCAGTTTCCTCAATGTCTGCATTGCGCGGCTGCCGCGCCGGCAGTCCATTGCCAGCCCCGGGTCGCGCTGTCCCTCCTGCGGAGCCGCCATTCGCGTGTGGGACAACATTCCGGTGCTTTCCTGGATCGTTCTGCGCGGGCGCTGCCGCTCCTGCCGCTGGCACATTCCCTGGCGTTATCCCGCCGTCGAGCTCGCCACCACCGCGCTTTTCCTCCTCTGCTATCTCCGCTTCGGCCTCACCTACCGCGGCATCGGCATGGACATCCTGTGCTTCCTGCTCCTCGGACTCGCCGTGATGGATGCCGAAACCCTCACCCTCCCGGACTGGTTCACCATTCCCGGCATCCTGATCGGCATCGGGTATGCGGCCATCTTTCCCAACGGCGGCGGCCTCTTTCACCTGTGGAATGCGGCCTCTTCCGCGCTCTTTGCCTGCGGCGCGGCTCTCTTCATCCTTGTCCTGCGCTGGATCTACTACTTTGCCCGGCGCGTCGAGGGCATGGGCCTCGGCGACGCCAAACTCCTTGCCCTGATTGCAGCCTGGCTCGGTCCGCCTCGTACCCTCCTTACCTTCTTCCTCGGAGTGGTGACGGCGGCAATCGTCGGGCTCCTCCTCGTCGCCTTCGCGCAGATCGTTGCCCGCTCCGGCCGGCGTGCCCTCGCTGGGCGTTTGCCCTTCGGAGCTTTTCTCTGCGTAGCGGCGCTCTACTCCATCTTTGCCGGCGAACCGCTGATCCACTGGTATCTGCATTTCTTCCGTTAGCCGCTTCTTCGCGACATCAACATTTCCGGGGATTTTCGGGACCAGCGTTCCCGGTTTTTGCTATCCTTCCCGCCTGGACGCAATCCCGCTCAGGGAGGTGCGATGCGAATCTCTCTCTTCGCGCTCGTTCTCTTCGCCGCTACCTCGGTCTGTTGCCAGACCCTGACTCCCGCTGCCGGGCCTTCCGCTCCGGCAGTTTCGGCCCTCGCAACCGCGCACGCCCACCCAGCCTTCACTTTCACCATGGCTCCCCAGTTCGCATCTTTACCGCCCAAACCGGCGTTGCTGTCTCTGCCCGGGAAAGCCTTGCCCGAATCCGATCGCTCGCAGATGCACAGTCAGCAGAAGGCGGAGCCGCTTCCCACGCAGTGGCCTGCAGCCAAATTCGAGCCAATTCCCACCCGCTGGCCGAAACCAAAGGTGGAACTGGTCGGTCGCGGCACCCCCAGGGTTGTTCTGCAATCCCCCGCGCCGCGAACGGGCAAGTAAGACGTCGCTCCCTGCGCCCGTGCGGCCTCTGTGGGTGCGATTAAAACCGCTTCATGCCATGTGATGAGAGTCACACCTGGCCGTCGCCCTCCGGGATAGAATCCCCCCGTTCGACGCCTGTGCCGCGCGGCAGGCGATTCGATCTCGTAAAGCAGGTGCCCGGTGCGGTTCTTGCTGGTTTCTCTTCCTTTCCGCCCTGCCGGACACTCAATCCGGAATGCGGAGGAATCCCAAATGAATCTCCG
>JAJZJJ010000336.1 GCA_021810175.1 Acidobacteriota bacterium
CCGGTATCGCACGACGGCGCAAGCACGGACTGGCACGCTGGGGATGTGATTTTTGTTTCGGAGCCCAAGGCGACGCCGGTATACCGCTTCGTTTCAGAAACGCTGGTAGGGGAGTGGAGCGGAGACCCGATTGTGTTTGAGGTCGGTAAGCCGTTGCCGGGGAGCGCGAAGAAGGGACTGGAGGATTTGCGGGTTCACCAGGATCTGGGCGATGCTGTGCTGTATTGCTATCGGGTGAAAAAGCCACCTGCGCAGTAAGGACCGGACGGCTAGCCAGACATGCATGGTGGAAGAGTGATGCGTTGCAAGATATCAATAAGTCCTTCGTTGAGCAAGCCCATTCCGTGACGAACCTGGGCCAGGTGTCTGGGCGAATGAATTTGGACGGGGTGATTGCCAGTCGCCGAATCGGGACATGGCGCCCCGGTTGGTACACGTTCAAGCGGTCAGCGACACGCGTTGCTTTTGTTTTGCGGGAAAGGCGGGAAATGATTGGCAATCGCAGGTTGTTACGAGCGTAGAGGTTTTGGATTCATGCGCTTGATCGGTGGTTGGAAAGTGTCTGGGTGCGGCGCCGACACGATTTGGTGTGGCGCCCTTGTTGCTGATGTTGGAGGCAAGCATCGTGACGCCTGCCGCGGCCGGCAGAAGCACGGCCGCAAGACAGGCGGCGATGTGGTGTCATGGCTGATTCTGGCGCAGCAAGGTGACGTTGCCGAGCAATCCCGAGGGCAGCGGGTGGACGAGGTTCATTTGCTGGGGCGTAAAGCGGCGGCCGTAGCGCATCCAAAGCAAGCGATAGTTGGGCAGCGATTTGCCGGCCATCTCATTCATCGCGGTGTTGGCGACGTGAACATCGATCTGATTGACGCCGGGCTTGAGCAGTTTGGTTACGTCAAGCTGGTAGGGCGGATGCCATAGAGCGCCGGCGCGCTGGCCGTTGATGTAGATGACGGCCGCGACCTGGATGGGCGGATCGTACCAGGCCTCGGTGCCCATGTGGACCCGATAGGGGGGCTTCGCGATGGGCTTGCCGTGGCCGAAGCTGATCAAGATCCGGCCGTGGTGGAGTTCGCTTTCGCTGACGTTGAAGGTGCGGTGGTAGATGGCGACGCCGGAATAGTAGGTGGTCTTTGGACTGTCAGTCCACGATGCCAGTGACGGCATGTTGCGCTGCAGATTGAGGGCAGGGAAGCTGACCTGCCAGTTGTTGCTGAGGTCGGTTATCTGCTGCGCAGGCTGGTTGTTGTCCGGTGGCGCCGCCGCTGGCAATGAGCCATTGTGCAGAAGCAGAATGGCCGATCCGTAAGGGGGCAGATGTAGCGGCCACGCGCCGTCATGGCTGACGGCCGTGACGGCTTTGCCGTTGTAGGGATCGAGCCAGGTTCCGGAGTGGTAATTCGAGCGCAGGCGCGCCATGGTGTCGACGGTTACGTTGCTGGTGTTGGCGATGAAGTAGATGTCGGCGTCAGGCAATTTGCGGCGGATGAAGCCCACCAGAGGCGCGGCGGGCGAGAGCTGCATGGTGGGAGGCACCATCCTGTGCAGGGTTGCACCAAGCGCACTGACAGCGGAGATGAACTGCACATTTGCACTGGGATGGTCGAAGAAGGCATGGGACTGGCTCGAAACCTCGGCCGAGATCTGCGCGTAGTGGAGGAAGCCGGGAGCGTGCGCGGGAATGCGGCCCACGGCGATCACCTTGCCGCCAGACCTGGCGTACTGCTCGATGCGCGCCAGAGTGGCCGGGGACATGCGGTCGACGTTGGGCAGAATCAGCACGGGGTAGTGAATGCCGCGCGCCTTGATGGCCGCCGCGTCGATGTAGTCGAGGTTGTAGCCTGCGTCTTCGATGGCCTGCGTGAGTTGAGGGGTAACCCAGCGCCCCATGAGGCCGGTGATGGACGCGCGGCCGGGAGTGAAGGACGCCCAGGCGTCCGCTTCGGGCAGGAAGACGGCGACGCGGTTGTCCGTCTGGCCCTGGCGGAGGACCCAGCTTACGCGCTGCAGATAACTGGTGACATCGGGCATGACGATGTACCAGGGATTGTGGGCGTTAAAAACGGCGGCGGCATAGAAGGACCAGCCAGGTTGTCCGGCCGAGGGAGGCGAGTAAGGCCAGCCGTGGCAGTAAATCTGGTTGCTGCCTTCGAGGAAGAAGCGATTGGCTTCCTCTTCCATGTCGAGAGGCACGGCGCGGAATGCCGGGGAGTGTAGCCAGGTGAAGGTTTCAGAGGAAATGATGCGGCGGCCATAGACGTGGCCGGCAGAGGATGCCCAGCGCATGAAAGCGAATTGCCGCCACTGCGGGCCTTCGCCTTCGGGATTATCGACCAAGCTGTTGCTTGAAAGCGAGACCGCGGGGTAGCCGTAGGTCTGGGAGCGGAAGAGGGTGTGATGGACGTTGGCCCAGTTGTTGACGTGCGTGAGGTAGTTTTTATCGATCAACTGCGTGAGCGTGAGGCCCCAGTCGTGGCGCACGGCAAGAGCCTGGGCGCTGGGATGGCGCGTGAAGAGATCGGGCAGGTAGGGAATGATGCTGTAACCGCGCATCTGCTGAAATTCCTGGGGGAATTTGGGCGTCCAGTCGGCTCCGAAGACCTCCAGCGAGTCGCTGAAGACGGTGTCGGGTGGCTGGTTGCCGAAGGCGCCGATGAGCTTGTCGGCGACTTTGTCGAGATGGGTCTGCACGGCCTGATAGGAGAATTCGTCGAGTACGAAGCCATGAGCGCCGTATGCGGCGCGCTTGACCTGCTGTCCGGTGCGGCTCTGGATATACCAGTAGACGGCGCCGTCTCCGCTGGGGATATGCGCGGGGAGGGTGAGGCGCGTGGCGCCCGCGGGCGGCGTGGGCAACAGCGTTTGCGCGGAGGCCGGCTCGTTCTGCTCCGTGGCGGGCCCGAGGAATGCGGCGACGAGGCTTTCGCCGTTTTCGAGCCAGGGGATGGCGACGGAGGTTTCGCCGGGCTTGATCGGTGTTCTCTTCTGAATGATGTCGGCGGCAGCCTGAGTGATGGGAGTGTTGGGTCCGCCGTAGGGCCAGCCGCTGGTGAGGGCGAGGCCGGCGCGAAGGCCGAGGCGATGCGCCTGCTGGTTGGCATAGCTGACGTCGCTGAGAAATTCCGGCGAAAGGAAGCGGAGGTTGCGGAATCCGGTCTGCGGATCGTTGAGCGCCATCGGATAGACGTAGTGAATGACAAATCCACCAAAGCCGCCTTGCTTCATCTGCTCAATTTCACGCAGGATTTCCGGCTTGGTGACTGACGGGCCGAACCACCACCACCGCAGCATGGGGCGGGCGTTGCTGGGTGGAGCCTGAAAGGTTTTTTCCAGTTGTGAAAGCGGCATTTGCGCCTGCGCAACAAGCGCGGAGCCGAGCAAGAGCGCGATGCATAGTTGGGAACGAAGATGGGCGAACACGACTGTCTCCTTTCAGGCTGGCCTGTCCGCGAGCGGGCGCGGTGGCTGCATGGTGTTCATTGAGCCGCAGGATGGTGCGCGGCGGCAGATGCGTTGCTTGCCGGCATGGAACATACGGGTGTGACCGGCGCATTCAAAATGGGCGCGGCCAGACCCGCCAGATGAGGCATGGTCTTGTGGGAATAGAGGTCGAAGACGACGATGTGATTGGTCCCCGCATGGAGCCACGGGCCGGGCACGTAAAGCGTAGCTTGCGGGCCCACGTTCCAGTAGCGGCCAATGGGATGGCCGTTGATCCAGACGGCGCCTTTGCCGAGATCGCGAATGTCGAGGAAGGTGTCTGGAAGCTGATTGTCGATTGTGTGCACCATGAACGTTCCACGGTAAAAGGTGGGGCCGGAGATGGCAAGCCCGGGATCGGCGTTCGGCACGAAGTGAGCTTCGATGGGCATGCGGGGCGTTTGGGCGACGTCATCGGGAGCCATGGGCAGAGTGTAAACGCTCCAGCCATCAATGGGCTGCCCGGCGAGCGTGACGGGGCCGTTCAGCCCTTTGGTGGCGTCGCGCATCATGCCGGTGGAGTTGATGCGTCCGTCATTTTCAACGAGGATGTCGATGCGATTGGTTGCGGCATCGCTGTTGAGCTGGAGTTGGTTCTGGAGGCAGGTGCGGTTGAGGGTTCCGGCCAGCCTGCCGTTGACGTAGACGCGCGCGTAATCGTTCATGCCCTGCAGCACCAGATCGCCGTGCACGGGATGATCGAGCGTGGTGCGATAGAGGATGAATCCGTAGGCCTGGTTGTAGTAGGACATCGGATGCGGCTCGCGGGAGTGGATGGGCTTGGGGAGTCCAGCCCAGAGCGGAGCTGCTTCAGTGAGCGTAAAGGTGGGAATGGCTTCAACCGGCGGCGGCGTGGGGACGGGCGGCAGCTTGTGGCCGAGATAGGCCTCGATGGTTCTGCGGTAGGCGTAGTAGAGCGGGGTTGGATGCCCAGCTTCGTCGAGCGGAGCATCGTAGTCATAGCTGGTGATATCCGGTTCATAACGGTGGTTCGACCAACTGGCGCCGCTCATCATGCCGAAGCTGGTGCCGCCGGTGAACATGTAAAGATTCAGGCTGTCGCCGTGGTCGAGGATGTATTTGAGGTCTGAGATTTGAGGCGCGGTGGACCGGGTGTGGAACGGTTCGCCCCAATGGGTGAACCAG
>JAJZJJ010000337.1 GCA_021810175.1 Acidobacteriota bacterium
CTCATCGAGCAGATTCTTCGTCTCAGCGCGCATGGCTCTCTCTCTTTTTTTGACTCCCTGCCACTCCACGGCTGGCAGGAATCCGCAAATCCCGGCGTCCGCGGTGGAACGCCCCCACAGGTCGCCTTCTTCAGAAGCACGCGGCCCGCGTGCCCGCGAAAGTCACCTGCATTTCAATCCCGATTGGCCCTCCGCAGAGGTCTGACCACCAGCATACACTGGGTGCAGCGGTTCCATCTGTTACTCCTGGGGGCAACGTTCGTGGCTACTTCCATCCATAGCAAAACGCGCCGGCAAACTTCCACCCTCTCTGCGGCGCCAGCCAGGATTCCCACCGCTCCGCGCCACAAATCCTCCAATCCCGACTCCCACATGACCATGCGCGTCGTTCATCACATCCGTGCCCTGATCGAGTCCGGAGCGCTGCAGCCCGGCGGCCGCATCCCTCCCGAGCGCGAATTCGCGCGCAAGCTCCGCATCAGCCGCGCCAGCCTCCGCACCGGCATCGGCTATCTCGTCGCCATGGGCATTCTCGATGTTCGCCACGGCGTCGGCACCTTTGTCGCCGACGGCCCTCCCGAACTGGGCAAGTCCGCCCTCTCGCTCCTCGGCTCCCTCCACCACTTTCAGCCCTGGCAGATGTTCGAGGCTCGCCGCATCGTCGAGAGCCAGCTCGCCGCTCTCGCCGCCGAACGCGGCAGCGAACAGCACTTCGTCGCCCTCGCCGCCGAAGTCGTTCAGATGGCCGCCACCATCGACAATCCCGTCGCCTTCCTCTTCCACGATCTCCGTTTCCACCGCATCGTCGCCCAGGCCTCCGGCAATCCCATCCTTGCCGCCGTGATGGAAACCATCGTCTCCGCCCTCTACGACGAACGCCGCAAGACCGTCGACCAGGCCCGCGATCTCCGTCAGTCCATCGAGCTCCACCGCGACCTCACCCGCGCCATCTCCGCCCGCAATGCCGCCCAAGCCAGCGCCCTCATGGAACGCCACCTCTCCATGGCCCAGTCCGCCCAGGCACAGGAGCCCATCCCAGCCACCCCCGCCAAACGCACCCCACCCCGCAAGCCCACGAAGCTCGCAAAATAGAAATGCCCGAGCCATCGCCCGGGCACTCCCACCGTCTTCCCGCTGAACGCCTGCAACTCCCGGCTACGGCTGATACTCCCAAAGATCGTTCAGCTTGCTCAGGCTGCCCATCCCCGGTACGTCGCTGTCATCTCCTCCAAAGAGCCAAAGGTTTCCCTCCGGATCTGCCCATCCCACCGCGACATCTCGCGCCACCGGAACATTCCCCGGTGCGGCAACGCCCTCTGTCCCATAGCTTCCCAGTTGCGTCGTCTTATCCGAACCGCTCACCCACTTCCATTCCCCCTGGCTGTACTCCCACAGATCGTTCAGGTCGCCGGAGAAACCGGCCGCGTCCACTCCATTGCCCCCAAACAGCCAGAAGTTCCCCCGCGCGTCCGTCCAGCTCACCGCGCTGTCCCGCGATCCAGGTATATTTCCGGCGGCGGCAACTCCCCTGGTCCCGTAATTGGCTGGCTCGCCGGCAATTTCGGAACCGCCCATCCAGGTCCACTCGTTGGTGGCCGGATCGTATTTCCACAAATCGTCCAGGTCGCCGCAGCTCCCCTTGCACTCCAAAGCACCGTTGTCAGATCCAATCCCGCCAAACAGCCACAGGTTCCCCTGCCTGTCCACCCAGCCAACTGCCCATTCGCGCGATCCCGGAACATTGCCCGGCGCCGCCACGCCCATCGTCCCGTAAGTGCCATTCTGGTCGGCAAAGTTCGCTCCGCTCATCCATGTCCATTCATTCGTCGCCGGATCGTACTTCCACAAATCGTTCAGGGAACCGATGCTGATCCCATTCGCCGCATCGCTGCCCATTCCGCCAAACAGCCACAGATTCCCGCACGAATCCGTCCACGTGACCGCCCCGGACCGTGCTCCCGGAGAATTCTCCGCACTCGGTACCCCTTCCGTCCCATACGTCCCCGCCCCCTGCCATGCCCCGGCAATTCCCTGTTGTGCCGCGACATTCGATCCGTTCATCCACGTCCACTCTCTCGTTCCCGGATCGTACTTCCACAGATCGTTCAGGCCGCCGCTCTGGCCCTTCGAGTCCACCCCGCTTCCACCGAATATCCAGAAATTGCCCGCGGCATCCGTCCAGCCTGCTGCTTCATCGCGCGCGCCCGGAGTATTGCCCGCGGCGGGCGCGTCCTCCGTGCCATAGACACCTGTCTGCTCAGTGGTGTCTGAACCTCCCATCCACGCCCATTGCCCGTTGCTGTACTCCCAAAGGTCGTTCAAATCGCCCAGCGACTGACTCGATGCATCCTGCCCCAAACCGCCAAAAAGCCAGAAGTTCCCCGCCCGGTCCGCCGCTGCCGCCGCCCAGTCTCTCGACCCCGGCATGTTCCCCGCCGCCGCCTTCCCTTCAGTCCCATACACACCCGCCTGATTCGCCTTGTCCGTTCCGCCCACCCATGTCCACTCATTCACGGACGTACGCGCAGGCGGAGCCGGCGGCTCCGCGCATGTGGCCGTCGCCGCCGCCGTCATCGGATTCGCCGGCATAATCTCGAACGGCATCTTGACCGTGGCGCTCAGATTGCCCGAAGACCCCGAAAAGCTGATGGTGTAATTCCCCGGCGTCGCCCCTCCGTCCACTGTCAGATCCACCGCCACTCCGGAGCAATTGGCTGGGATCACCGGCGACGCCGGCGATGCGGTCACCCCCGCCGGAAGACCGCTCACCTGCACTCTGATCGGGGACGTCACCGGGCACCCCGTTTGACTCTGACTCTCCGCCACGCCAGGCATCGGATTGATCGCGCCCGCCCCCACTGCGATCATCTCGTCTGAATCGGCCTGGATCGCCACCTTCAGCGGCCCGGCCCACAGTCCCAGCGGATTCGGACGCGTTACCTGCCCCGGCAAACTGCTCTGCGAAGTGGCGCCACTCCCCCCGCCGCATCCCACCGCGGCCGCAAACGCCACCAGCGCCACACCCGCCAGAAATCCAGGAGCAGTCCTCATCTCAGCCTCCAGTGCAGGAGCACACGCAACCGCTGTCGGCTTTTCAGCGCCGTTCAGCCGCACGATGCCCTGCGGCTTAGCAGTCTAACATTTCGGCTAAGTCACCAGCTCTGGCTGTATCTATCCTGTAATCTTCAGTAAGAATCGAGATAGCTGAAGCATCGCATGCGCTGCCCGCGCACAACCACGCCCCGCCGTTCGCACGGTCCCGGCAGATTTTCCCCTCACGAAACAGTCGCGTCCCGGAATCCCTACGACCCCGTCTTCGACCCGCGTCCCGCCACCCGCGCCGAGCGCACAGGCTTCTTCTCCCCAACCAGCTTCGGCGTCGGCTCCTCGCCCACTCCCGACTGCCGGTCCATCCACTCATCCAGCCGCGGCTTCCGGAACCGCCACCGGTTCCCCAGCCGAAACGCCGGTATAAACCCCGTCGACGCATAGCGATACAGGCTGTCCGTGCTGATTCCCAGATAGTGGGCCGCCTGGCGAATGTCCATCACCTCGCGCGGTTCGGCAGTTTTGGTGAGTGTGGGTTTCACAGATCCTCCGGTCAACGGGCACGCTCTGTATACCACACCCGTTCGTGCCGGGAAAACACCAATTCACGCCAGGGTTCCCAGGAAGAAACCCCACCCCGCCGGCCCGAACCGGACTCGAATCACGCAAATCCGGCCAGTCCGCGCCAGCGGGGCGTCTATTTCCTGCTCCTACAGCTTCGGTTCCAGCCCCTTGATGATCTCCAGGAAGCTGTCGTCCACCGTACGGTTCTTCGAGATCGCTTCCTTCAGCGGAATATCCTCGATCTTCGTTCCCCGCAGCACCACCAGCCGTCCGAACTTGCCCTGATGAACCAGGTCGATCGCCGCCAGCCCGTACCGCGTCGCCAGCATCCGGTCATACGCCGTCGGAGTCCCGCCCCGCTGCGTGTGTCCCAGATTCACCGACCGCGTCTCAAACCCGGTCCGCTTCTCGATCTCTTCCGCCAGGTGCTCGCCAATCCCGCTCAGACGCGCATGACCAAAGGAATCCAGCTTGTCTCCCTTCGTCGCCTGTCCGCCCACGTCCGGCAGCTTCGCGCCTTCCGCCACCACCACAATGCCGTACTTCTTCTCGCCATCGTAGTTCTTCTTCAGAATCGCGCACACATGATCCAGATCGATCGGCTTTTCCGGCACCAGCACCACATGCGCCCCGCCGGCCACGCCCGCCGTCAGCGCAATCCAGCCCGCGTCCCGGCCCATCACCTCGCACACAATGGTGCGCTCATGCGCCTTCGCCGTCGTGTGCAGCCGGTCCACCGCCTCCGTCGCAATCGAGACCGCCGTGTCGAACCCGAAGCACGCATCCGTCCCGTTCAGATCGTTGTCAATCGTCTTCGGAACGCCCACCCCCGGCACGCCCGCCTCAATCAGCGCATTCGTCACGCTCTGCGTGTCGTCGCCGCCAATCGCAATCAGCGCGTCCAGCTTGTTCGCCTTCAGCACCTCGACGCACTTCTGCACGCCGCCTTCCACCTTCCGCACGTTCGTACGCGACGTCCGCAGAATCGTCCCGCCCAGGTCCACAAGAT
>JAJZJJ010000338.1 GCA_021810175.1 Acidobacteriota bacterium
GATGGCGGCGTCGGACTCGGCGGTGTAGCCGTCCTCCTCGCCGACCACGCCTTCCAGTTCGGCCAGGCGCATGCCGTCGTCGTCGGTCAGTTCGGCTTTCTCGTAGATGCGGTCACGCTCGGCGAGGGCGGCCCACAGGCCCTTATTGCCCATGATGACGGTGTCGATGACGCGGAAGGCGTCGAAGGCGAACTGGTCCTGACGGAGGACGGAGAGCTTTTTGGGCCGGACGACGTTTCCCTTCTGCGGGTCGAGATCGCCGGAGAGGATCTTCATAAAGGTGGATTTGCCGGCGCCGTTGGGGCCGGTGAGGCCGTAGCGCCGGCCGGGCGTAAAGGTCGTGGTGACCTCTTCGAAGAGGATTTTGGCGCCGTAGCGCATCGTAACGTTGCTGACAGAAATCATGAAACTCTCAGAAAATGGGGTTCTCTTCAAGAATATAGGATGGGGCTGGCCGCCCGGGGGAACGTGCTTCGCGCCGGTCGAATCTGACCGCCAGATCCTGACTGGCGAGGCCCGATTTTCCGCATCTCACTCGGGTTGGCTATACTTTCCAGTCCATGAAAATACTCGTTTGCATCAAACAGGTTCCACAGAAGGACGCGCCGCTGCGGCTGAATGAGCAGGGCACGTGGATCCGCGACGATGTGTCGTGGGAAACCAACGAACCGGATGCCTTTGCGCTGGAAGAGGCGCTGCGGCAGAAGGAGAAGCACGGCGGCGAGGTGGTGGCGATTACGGCCGGTCCGGCGCGGGCGCAGCAGGTGCTGCGGGAGGCGCTGGCCAAGGGCGCGGATCGGGCCATCCACCTGGAGGACGAGCGCTTTGCGCAGATGGACGCGGCCAACACGGCGCGGGCCATTGCGGCGGCGATCGGGCTGGAGGATGGCGGCGGGAATTTCGACCTGATCGTCACCGGGCTGCAGTCGGACGACTTCGGAGCGGCGCAGACGGGCGTGCTGCTGGCGGAGATTCTGGGCGTGCCGCATGCGACCATCATTATCGGCATTGAGAAGACCGATGGCGGCCTGAAGCTGAAGCGCGAGCTGGAGGCGGGGAATTATCAGCATATCGAGATGCCGATGCCGGCGGTGCTGACCATCCAGAGCGGCATTAACAAGCTGCGCTACGCCACGCTGATCGGCATTAAGCAGGCCAAAATGAAGCCGCTGAAGAAGCTGGCCTGGACGGACGTGGAGGCGAAGCTGAGCCCGCATATGCAGCGCATCGAGCGGCTGTACGTGCCGGAGAGCCGCAAGCAGACGAAGCGGATCGAAGGCCCGGCGGGCGAGGCGGCGAAGCAGGTGGTGGAGTATCTGAAGAACGAGGCGCGGGCGCTCTAGCGGACGCCGCGTGTTTGCGGCCGGGCGCGGAATTGCAGCGCGGGCGGCGTGGGTCTCTTTACGGCAGGAAGATCAGGACAAGACGATGGCGGACACAATTCTGGTAGTGGCGGAGCAGCGCGAGGGGAAGCTGAACCGCGTCTCCTTTGAGACGATTGCGGCGGGGCAGGCGATCGGGCGCGAGACGGGCTGGGCGGTGGAAGTGGTGCTGCCGGGCGCGGGCCAGGCGGCCGGAGAGCTGGCGAAGAAGGCGGTGGCGAGGGTGATGGCGCTGGAAGGCGAGTCGCTCAGGGCGTACACGTCGGACGCATATGTGGCGGCGCTGAAAGCGTTCATCGCCGAACGGCAGCCGAAGCTGGTGCTCTTTCCGCACACGTATCAGGTGCGGGATTTTGCGCCGCGGCTGGCGCTGGCGCTGGAACGCACGCTGATTGCGGACTGTACCGGTTACAAATACGAGGGCGGAAAGCTGCTGTTCACGCGGCAGATGTTCCAGGGGAAGTTCGCGGCGGACGTTTCCTTTGGCGGCGACGCACCGTGGATGGCGACGATGCAGACGGGGGCCTTCCGCGGCGACTCAGCGGCGGACGGAACCGCTCCGGTGGAAACGGTGGCGGCGGCGGAGAGCGCGCCGCGGGTGACGCCGCACGAGGTCTTCCAGGAGGCGAAGCAGACGGTGGACCTGTCGCAGGCGGAGACGATTGTCGCCGTCGGACGCGGCATTAAGGAGCAGAAGAACCTGGCGCTGGCCGAGGAGCTGGCGAAGGCGCTGGGCGGCGAAGTGGCGGCCTCGCGCCCGATCTGCGACAACGGCTGGCTACCGCTGGACCGGCAGATTGGGTCGTCGGGGCAGACGGTGGCGCCGAAGTTGTACGTGGCGCTGGGCGTGAGCGGAGCCATCCAGCACATCGTGGGCATGAAAGGCTCGCGTACCATCGTCGCGGTGAACAAGGATCCGGAAGCGCCGATTTTCGAGATTGCCGACGTGGCCGTGGTGGGGGATCTGTTCCAGGTGGTTCCGGCGCTGACCGAGGAGATTAAAAAGGCGAAGGCATAGGTGGCGTACATGGTGAGGCGCCTGCTTGGCAGCTTGCGCACTTTGCATCGATTCGTCTAGAACAGTGAGTCCGGTGCCGCGCCGTGGGCGCTTCTGCCTGGACGGCGAGCCTCTATGACTGTCTTTCGCAAACCGATTGAAGGGATTGAGCGTCCGCAGATGGAGGCGGACGTGGTGATCGTTGGCGGCGGGCCGGCGGGAATGGCCTGCGCGCTGCGGCTGGCGCAGCTGATCGACGCGCACAACGCGGCGCACCCGGACGAGCCGCTTTCCAAAGAGAACATTTACGTGCTGGAGAAGGCGCGCGAGGCGGGGCAGCATTGCCTCTCCGGCGCGCTGCTGGATCCGCGTGCGCTGCGGGAACTGCTGCCGGATTTCGAGAAGGAAGCTCCGCTGGATGCCGAGGTGACGAAGGAGTCGGTTTGGTTCCTGACGCCCAAGGGTCAGCACAAACTTCCAGTTGTGCCGCCGCCGCTGCGGGACCACGGCAACTATGTTGTTTCGCTCAACCGGCTGGTGAAGTGGCTGGCCGGGAAGGTGGAAGAGGCTGGGATTACCGTCTTCACGGGATTTGCCGGTTCGGAGTTGCTGTGGGCGGACGATCACCCCGTCACGCCAACAGCGGACGTGCCGGGGACCACGACCGCGAACGCCGGGGCCGAGACGGCGCGCGTGGCTGGCGTGCGGACGGACGACAAGGGTGTGGACAAGGAGGGCCGGCCGAAGTCGAATTTCGAGCCGGGATACGAATTGCGGGCGAAGGTCACGATTCTGGCGGAGGGGTCGCGCGGCAACTGCGCGAAGCAGCTCATCGGCCAGCTGGGTCTGGAGGATCCGGAGCACGCGCAGACCTACGGGCTGGGAGTGAAGGAGCTGTGGGAGATTCCGGCAGGGCGTGTGGCGAAGGGCGAAGTGATTTACACGCTGGGCTATCCGCTGACGGCGCAGGAGTACGGCGGGGCGTGGGTTTACGGCATTTCCGATACGCAGGTGTCGGTTGGCTATGTGACGGGGTTGGATTACCGCGACCCAGGGACCGATCCGCATCACGTCTTCCAGAGTTTTAAGGAGCATCCATTCGCGCGGCGGATTCTGGAGGGCGGGAAGATGATCCGCTACGGCGCGAAGACGCTGCCCTACGGCGGGTGGCTGACGATGCCGCGCATCGCCGGGAACGGCTGGATGCTGCTGGGGGATTCGGCGAGCTTTCTGAATTCGCAGCGACTGAAGGGCATCCACCTGGCGATCAAGAGCGGGATGCTGGCGGCGGAGGCGGCATTTGAGGCACTGCGCAGCGGGGACAGCTCAGCGAAAACGCTGGGCCGCTACAAAGCGCTGGTGGACGCCAGCTGGATTCGCGAGGAGCTGTGGCCGGTGCGGAACTTCCATCAGGCCTTTGAGAATGGGCTGGTGGAGGGGGTGGTAAAGGCCGGAATCCAGCAGGTGCTGCGCGGCGCCAACCTGGGCCCGGATGGAAAGAATCGGGCGGGCTATACACGGATGCGGCGGACGGGTGAGATGGGTGCGTCGGACGCAAAGCGGACGCAGATCGTCGGGAATGCCAAGGGCGACGGAAAGCTGACCTTCGACCGTCTGACGGATGTCTTCCACTCGGGCACGCGGCACGACGAGGATCAGCCGGCGCATCTTGTCGTGGCCGATCTCAATCGATGCACGGAGCGGTGCTCGCGGGAGTACGGGAATCCGTGTCAGTATTTTTGTCCGGCTGCTGTCTACGAAATGTCGGAGGCCCCGGACGGCGCGGGAAGGGAACTAAAAGTCAATTTCACGAACTGCGTTCACTGCAAAACGTGCGACATTATGGACCCGTACCAGATCATCACCTGGGTTCCGCCGGAAGGTGGAGGCGGGCCAAATTATGAAGGCATGTAACACCATTACAGGAAGCCGAAGAGGGTTGCGTGGCACGCAACTGCATGAGATAGTGGTACGTAGATATTCCATTCAACTCATCGGTAATCGGGCTAAACTTGCCCCGACAGGGAGAACTGTTCTGTGGCTCATTCCCCCTGCTGGCGAATTGCCAGCGCCTCACTCGCTGTTTTGTTCTATCCCCCAGGGTAAACCATAAAATCATAGTCGGGCTGATTTTTCTGCCGAGGACGAAACCGCGAGTAAGATTTTCCGGTCGCGGAATTCACAGCTGGCAAACTTTTGACGAAAAATCCAGATCCAAGCAGGAAAGAGCTAAGGGG
>JAJZJJ010000339.1 GCA_021810175.1 Acidobacteriota bacterium
GCCGTTGGGGTAGAAGACGAAGACCTCAGTGCCGCAGGGGTGGATCTCTTCGCCGCCCGGCGGAGAGACGCGACTGAAAATCTCGCCGGATACGGCATTTCCGAGAAAAACCACAGCGGTTTTGGACGGCTCCCTGCCGGGGAAGGGATTGGCGGCGAGGATGGAGCGCAGTTCCTGTGGGGTGCGGAGAAGCACGTCCACCTTCCGGGCCATTCTGGCGGCGAGAGCGTCTTCGAGAGCGGTGCGGAGTTTGTGCCGGGACAGCGGGGATTCGAAGAGGACGTTGCCGCTCTGGATGTAAGTTCTGGGGTCGGCAAAGCCGAGAGCCGAGCAGAGAGCGGCAAGGTCCTTCATGGGCAGGATGCCTTTGCCGCCGACGTTGATGCCGCGAAGCAGGGCGATGTGTGTGGGCATGAGGTTGTGGGGAAGGTCCGGAGACGATCAAGGCGAGTTTACGCCTGGATGGAGCCGAGTGGGTGCGGAGGAATCAGGGCATGGGTGGCTGAGGCGTGAAAGTTGACCGGAATACGGCTACGCCGTAGTATTGACTGAACCATGCAAGATTCGGTGCGGAACCCGGAGCTGTGAGGCGTCGTGGAATACGAGTGGCACGACAACAAAGACGCGCAGAATCGCCGGACACATCATCTTTCGCTTGCCGATGGCATACCGGCGCTTGAGGATCCGGACGCCGAATCGTGGATCGACGAACGATACGAATACGGCGAAGATCGGATGATCACGCTGGGGATGACTGCGCATGGGATTCTTTTGGTCGTGACGACGGAACGTTCAGAGGGGCTGATTCGCATCATTTCCGTACGAAGGGCGGAGCGCTATGAAGAGAGCTGGTACTACGAAGGTCATCCGTAGGGTGGGGGATGCGCAGCAGGAGACCGGGACCGACTGGACGAGAGTGGCGGAGCTGACGCAGGAGGAAATTCACTCGGCCGCGGAGGGCGATCCCGATGCGCAGCCCCTGCCGCGGGACAGGCGAGGAATGACGCACGTTCCGAATGTGAAAAAGCTGCGTGAGAAGGTCGGCCTGACACAGGAGGCTTTCGCTCAGAAGTATCGCATTCCGCTGGGGACGCTGCGTGACTGGGAGCAAAGGCGCAAGTTTCCGGATGCGCCGGCGCGGGCCTATTTACAGGTGATCGCCCGGAACCCGGAGGCGGTTGCGGAGCTGCTTCGCGGGGCGGCGTAGGGATGAAAAAACGGGAGCGCTGTGGGCGCTCCCGTTTTTGATTCTGGACGCGGCTAGTATTTTTTGCCGATGTTCCAGCCGCGGGCAGGCTCGATGGTGGTGATGACCTGCTGGCGTTCCTTCCAGCGACCGGCGAGGAAGTCGTGGTTCATGCGGGCGATGACCTCGAGGGGAATTTCCTTGGGGCAGACGCCGGTGCATTCGCCGATATTGGTGCAGCTGCCGAAGGCTTCCGCCTGCATCTGGGAGACCATGCGGACGGCGCGGCGATCGCGCTCCGGCTGGCCCTGCGGGAGGACGCCGAGGTGAGCGATTTTAGCGCCGGTGAAGAGAGCGGCCGAACCGTTGGGG
Source organism: Acidobacteriota bacterium (assembly GCA_021810175.1). Next base: position 1,559 of record JAJZJJ010000339.1, read on the forward strand.
CAGGCGGCGACACAGGCTCCGCAGCCGATGCAGGCGGCGGCGTCCATGGCGCGGTCGGCGATTTCCTTGCCGACGGGGATGGCGTTGCCGTCGGGCGCATTGCCGGTGGCGACGGAGACGTAGCCGCCGGACTGGATGATGCGGTCGAAGGCGCGTCGGTCGACGACCAGGTCCTTGAGGAAGGGGAAGGAAGCGGAGCGCCACGGTTCGAGGACCAGCTCATCGCCGTCTTTGAAATGACGCATGGTGAGCTGGCAGACGGTGGTGGCGGGCAGCGGGCCGTGGGCGACGCCGCTGATCATGAATCCGCAGGAGCCGCAGATGCCTTCGCGGCAGTCGTGTTCGAAGGCGACCGGCTCTTCGCCGCGCTCGATGAGGCTTTCGTTGAGCACGTCGAGGCACTCCAGCATGGACATCTCGGCGTTGACGTTGTCCATGGGATAGGAGACGAACTGGCCCTTGCTTGCGGAATTCTTCTGTCGCCAGATTTTCAGCGTGAGTCTCATTACTTGTAGCTCCTCTGGCTGGGATGGACGTATTCGAATTCCAGCGGTTCCTTGCTCAGTTCAGGCGCGTTGCCGGGGCCGGTGTAGCCCCAGGCGGCGACGTAGCTGTAGTTGTCGTCGTCGCGCTTCGCTTCGCCATCGGGGGTCTGATATTCCTCGCGGAAGTGGCCGCCGCAGGACTCATTGCGATCGAGGGCGTCGATGCACATCAGCTCGCCGAGCTCGAGGAAGTCGGCGACGCGTCCGGCCTTTTCGAGGGTCTGGTTGAGGTCGTCGCCGGAGCCGGGGACGGTGAGATTCTGCCAGAACTCCTCGCGGAGGGCGCGGATTTTGCCGATGGCTACCTGCAGGCCCTGAGAGGTGCGGGACATGCCGCAGTACTCCCACATGATGTGGCCGAGCTCGCGATGGAAGGAATCGACGGTGCGCTTGCCTTTGATGGAGAGCAGCTTTGCGACGCCCTGCTGGACGGAAGCGAGGGCTTCCTTCGCGGCGGGGTGGTCCTGGGAAACTTTGGCGGGTTTGACCGAGGCGAGGTAGTTGCCGACGGTGTAGGGAATGATGAAGTAGCCGTCGGAGAGGCCCTGCATGAGGGCGCTGGCGCCGAGACGGTTGGCTCCGTGGTCGGAGAAGTTGGCTTCGCCGAGGACGAAGAGGCCGGGGATAGTGCTCTGGAGCTGGTAATCGACCCAGAGACCGCCCATGGTGTAGTGGATGGCGGGGTAGATGCGCATGGGAACCTTGTAGGGGTTCTCACTGGTGATGCGCTCGTACATGTCGAAGAGGTTGCCGTAGCGTTCGCGGATGGTGCGCTCGCCGAGGCGCTCGATGGCTTCGGCGAAGTCGAGGTAAACGCCGAGGCCGGTTTCACCGACGCCGCGGCCCTCGTCGCAGACGGCCTTGGCATTGCGGGAAGCGACGTCGCGGGGGACGAGGTTGCCGAAGCTGGGATAGCGGCGCTCGAGGTAGTAATCGCGCTCCTCTTCGGGAATCTGGTTGGGCGGGCGTTTGTCGCCTTTTTGTTTGGGCACCCAGATGCGGCCGTCGTTGCGGAGCGACTCGGACATGAGAGTCAGTTTCGACTGGTAATCGCCGGAGACGGGGATGCAGGTGGGGTGAATCTGCGTATAGCAGGGATTGGCAAAGAGAGCGCCGCGGCGGTGCGCGCGCCAGATGGCGGTGCAGTTGGAGCCTTTGGCGTTGGTGGAGAGATAGTAGACGTTGCCGTATCCGCCGCTGGCGAGGATGACGGCATCGCCGATGTGAACATCCAGCTGGCCGGTGATGAGGTTGCGGGTGACGATGCCGCGCGCCTGACCATCGATAACGATGAGGTCGAGCATTTCTGTGCGCGGGTACATGGTCACGTTGCCGGCGTTGATCTGGCGTTCGAGTGCCTGGTAGGCGCCGAGCAGGAGCTGCTGGCCTGTCTGGCCGCGGGCGTAGAAGGTGCGGGAGACCTGGGCACCGCCGAAGGAGCGGTTGGTGAGAGTGCCACCGTATTCGCGGGCGAAGGGAACGCCCTGAGCGACGCACTGGTCGATGATGTGGAGGCTGTTCTGGGCGAGGCGGTAGACGTTGGCCTCGCGGGCGCGGAAGTCTCCGCCTTTGACGGTGTCATAGAAGAGGCGGTAGATGCTGTCGCCGTCGTTCTGGTAATTTTTGGCGGCGTTGATTCCGCCCTGGGCGGCGATGGAGTGCGCGCGGCGGGGGGAATCCTGAAAGCAGAAGCAGCTGACGTGGTAGCCGAGCTCGCCGAGGGTGGCGGAGGCGGATGCTCCGGCAAGGCCGGAGCCTACAACGATGAGGCTGTGTCTGCGCTTGTTGGCGGGATTGACGAGCTTCCACTCGAAGCGGGCGTTATCCCAAACCTGTTCGATCGGTCCCGAAGGGATTCTTGCATCCAGTTTCATCTATCGCACCCAACCCGCTAACACGCTTACGGGGATCGAAATGTAGCCGCCAATGATGAGAACCGTGATCCAGAGCGCCAGCTGTTTGAGAACGGGAGTATGGCGCGGATGGTTCATGCCGAGGGTCTGGAACATGCTCCACAGGCCGTGCCGGAGATGGAGACCGAGCAGGAGGAGGGAGAAGATGTACCAGGCGGAGACCCACCAGACGCTGAATCCGGCGACGACATTGTGGTAGATGTCGCCGGGGATGTAGCGGGAGGCGGGATGAATGACGCCGGCGGTGAATTCCAGCAGGTGGAAGATGACGAAGGCGAGGACGATGGGGCCGCTCCAGTACATGGTGCGGTCGGCATAGGAAGAATTGACGGACTTCTTCTTCGCGTAGCCGATGGGACGCGCCGCGCGGTTGCGGGCGAAGAGCTGGACGGCGGCCCAGATGTGCAGGACGACGGAGATGAGCAGGATGCCACGGGCGATCCAGAGCAGCTCGCCGAGGTTGTGGAGGAACTTGCCGTAGGCATTGAGGCGGGCGGGGCTCTCGTAGATCTGGAGGTTGCCGAGGAGATGGCCGATGAGGAAGAGGAACAGGATGCAGCCTGTTACGGCCATCACGGCCTTTTTGCCGTTCGTGGACTG
>JAJZJJ010000340.1 GCA_021810175.1 Acidobacteriota bacterium
ACGACACCCTCGCCGGCATCCCCGTCACCAATTCCAGCGGAACCACCGGCCTCTTCACCGCCATCACCTCGCTGCACGACGAGCCCACCACCTTCACCTTCGACAACGGTCAGACCTACTCCCCTCACGATTTCGAAAACACCTACTTCGGCGATGTTCCGGCCGTCGAAGCCCTCTACCGTTCGCTGAACAACGCCACCATTGAGCTGGCGCAGATGGTCGGATATCAAAATGTCGCCGCCCTCGCCAACTCTGCCGGCATTACCTCCGTCAAACCGACCCCGGCCATGGCCATCGGCGCTTACGCCGCATCGCCCATGGAAATGGCTGGCGCCTACACCACCTTCGCCAACCACGGCGTCAAAATTAACCCCTGGCTCGTCGCATCCGTTCGCACCGCCAACGGCAATGTCATGGCGAACTACACGCCCGTCGAGAAGACCCTCCTCGATCCCAGAGTCGCTTATCTCACCGTCAGCCTCATGGAACAGGTCCTCGACAACCACAACGGTACCGGCTATCGCATCAGAGTCCGCAACAACTTCACCGCACCCGGCGCGGCCAAAACCGGTACCTCCCACGACGCCTGGTTCGCCGGCTTCACCAGCAACCTGCTCTGCGTTGTCTGGGTCGGATACGACAATTACAGCCAGCTCAATATCGAAGGCGATCGCGCCGCCGGCCCCATCTGGGGCGACTTCATGAGCGCCGCTGTCAAGCTGCCCCAGTACTCCGACACGAAAAACTTCCTTCCTCCTCCGGGCGTCATCCAGGTCACCCTCGACGACAACACCAACCTGCTCGCCGATTCTTCCTGCCCGGATGACTACACTGTGGCCTTCCTTGACGGAACCCAGCCCACTCAGTACTGCGATCACACCGGCAGCCAGCGCAACATCTTCCAGAAGCTCTTCGGCCTCGGCCAGCGCCCTGTCAACCCGCCGCCTCCCCCCCAGCCCTTCGTCAGCCACCACGCCCAGCCCGCCAAAACATCCCCGGCGCAGCCTGCCCAGGCTCAAACCAGCCAACCAGCACCGCAGCATCCCAAAAAGAAGAAGAAGCGTGGCTTCTGGGCTCGCCTCTTCGGCAGAAAAGGCGGCGGAAAGTAGCTCCGCCGCAGTCCCCGGTCGGAACAGCCAGGACGCTCCGCCGGAGCGCCCTGGCCTTGGCGCTTGCCGAAGGGGTTTGCATCCAGTAAACCTGTATCCATGAGCGATTCCCCGACGAGCGGCGGCGATCCATCCCGCTCGCGTATCTTTGGCCGAACCAGGCTGATGCTGATGGCTGCCCTGCTGGTAGTCCTGGCTCTGTGCCTGATCTTCTCCTGGGTCACGCGCGGTACCGCGGCCCAACTGGCCACCTTGCGGGCACAGGACCGCGCGGACGGTGCATCCGTGGTGAGCCTGCGTCCCTGGCAGACCGCACGCTCCCTGGCTGCCACCGCTGCCACGCGTCAGGAAGCCCAGTATGCGCGCGAGGCCGAGCAACTGGCCGATCACGAGGTGGATCAGGCCTTCGCGGCGGCGCTCCGCCAGGCAGATCTGCAGATGCGCCATCGCGTGCTCACCGGCCGGGCGCTGGCGCTCTCCAAACGGGCGACCCAGCTGCAGCAGGAGGTGGCGCAGGATCAGCAGACGGTCGCACGTCTGCAGGCGAAAGAGACTACTCCGGCACATAGCGCAAAAGGCGAGGCAAACTCAGCGGCCGGCAGTGACGCGTTGCAGGTGGCAAAGGCGCAGCTCGGTCTGGATTCCGATGAGCTCACGGACACGCAGCGCGCCCTGGCTCGGGCGACCGGCGACCTGAGCGTCCGTATCAAGGACGAGCTGGCGGCGCATGAGGCCGCCATGCACAAATTCGACACCCAGCAGGCCAGCGGAACTCCAATGGTGCTCTCGCGGGTGAAGAATCCAGGTACGCTCGCGGGCCGCCTGGAGGTCTGGTTCAAGCAGCGCGGAAGATACACCTCAATCCTCAACGCGCGAACCGAAGCCCTGAACGACGGAAATCGGCTAACGGCCAGATATAACCGGATGGAGGCTCAGGCGAACCACGCGGCGGCCCTGGCGCGCGGGACCGGCGCACTGGGACAGCTCCAGGATCGGCGAACCGAGCGCCAGATCCTGTTCATCGACGAGGACCGCATCGAGACCGATCAGCAACTGGCCCGGGTGTACGCCATGTGGGGCAACCAGGTGCTGCTGCAGCACCGCATCGTGGCGCACATGGTGGTCCAGTCGCTCGAGATGCTGCTGTTCATCCTGCTTTGCGTGCTGCTGGGCGATGCTCTCATCCGGCGGCTGCTGGCCCATCCTTCGCTGGATCGCAGACAGACGCAGACCCTGCGCACCATTCTGCAGGTGGGCGTACAGGCGCTCGGGGTGCTGCTGATCGTGCTGGCAATCTTCGGGCCGCCCCATGAGACAGGCACCATCCTCGGCCTCATTACGGCCGCGCTGGCAATCTCCCTGCAGGATTACATCCTGGCGTTTCTGGGCTGGTTCATGCTCGCCGGTAAAAGCGGGATTCGCGTCGGAGACATGGTCGAAATCGACGGTGTCTCCGGCGAGGTGGTGGATATCGGACTGCTCAGCACAACCCTGCTGGAAACAACCGGGCTCGCGGAGAAAGGCGAGCCGACGGGACGGCAGATTTCCTTCCTCAACAGCTTTGCGATTCGCGGAAAATGCTTCAACTTCTCCAGCGAAGGCCAGTGGATGTGGGACGAAATCACCATCAGCGTCCCCGCAAGCTCGGACATTTACGCCATTGCGAAAAGCGTGGAGGAAACCGCCAGGCAGGAGACTGCGGAGAGCGCCCGCCTCGCCGAGCAGGAATGGAACCGCAGCGCGCCTTCCACCAGTCTCAACCGGCTCAGCGCCAGGCCCATCGTGCTCATGCGGCCATCCATTCCTCTGGTGGACATCGCCACCAGCGTCGATATCCAGGTGCGCTTCGTAACCCGCGCCGTGGGCCGCTATGAGGTGCGGGACCGGCTCTATCAGCACGTCATCCGGATGCTGCAGGAAGAGCACCAGACGACCGTACAGCTGTCATCGACAAGGATCGAAACGCCCAGCAAAATGCTGACAGCGTGACGGGAGAATCAGAGGCCTGCGGGAAAACCTCGAAATTCCACCAGGCCCTGAACAATATCGATTCGGCATTCGCGTAGAGCCTGACCTGGCCCACGCATCCCGGACGGACGGAGCCTTATAAGCCCCGCCGGTCCGCATTCCCTGCTACTGGTGCGCCCGCCGCTCGGACGAGGCCGGTGCCGGCCCCAGCACTCCAGGCTCCAGCACCCCCGGCGTATCTTCGCGCAGCTCCGGCAGCGGAGCCTCCAGCGCAATCTTCAGCACCTCGTCCATCGAATCCACAAAGTGCAGCTTCATCGCGCTCCGCAGATTCTCCGGCAGATCCGGCACATCCTTCCGGTTGTCCCCCGGCAGAATCGCCTCAAAGATACCCGCCCGGTGCGCCGCCAGCAGCTTTTCCTTCAGCCCGCCGATCGGCAGCACCTTGCCGCGCAGCGTCACCTCGCCCGTCATGGCCAGATCGCGCCGCACCGGAATCCGCGCCAGCGCGCTGGCCAGCGCCGTCGCCAGCGTAATCCCCGCGGAAGGCCCGTCCTTCGGAATCGCTCCCTCCGGTACGTGAATGTGGATGTCCACATTGCGATAGAAATCCCGCGGCAGGCCAAGATGATGCGACCGGCTGCGCACGTACGACAGCGCCGCCTGTGCCGACTCCTGCATCACGTCGCCCAGCTGCCCCGTCGTCGTCAGCTTCCCCTTGCCATCCAGCACCTGCACTTCCGTCTGCAGAATGCTGCCGCCCACTTCAGTCCATGCCAGCCCGTTCACCAGCCCGATCTCGTTCTGCTCGTGTACCGCTGAATCCCGGAACTTCGGCACGCCCAGAAACTCCGCGATGTTTTCCGCCGTGATGCTCTCCCGGTGCTTCGCGCCGCGCTTCACCACCCGCCGCGCCACCTTCCGGCAGACGTTCCCGATCTCACGCTCCAGGTTGCGCACTCCGGCCTCGCGCGTGTAGCTGCGGATGATCTCCGTGATCGCCCCCTCCGCGAACGTCACGTTCTTTTCCGTCAGTCCGGTGTTCTCCCGCTGCTTCTTCAGCAGATACTGCTTGGCAATCTCCAGCTTTTCCGCCTCGGTGTATCCATGCAGCCGCAGAATCTCCATGCGGTCCTGCAGCGGTGCCGGAATCGTGTGCAGCACATTCGCCGTCGCCACGAACAGCACCTGCGACAGGTCGTACTCCACATCCAGATAATGGTCCTGAAAACTCGTGTTCTGCTCCGGATCCAGCACCTCCAGCAGCGCCGAGGCCGGATCGCCCCGGAAGTCCGAAGCCATCTTGTCCACTTCGTCCAGCATGAACACCGGGTTCCGCGTTCCCGCCTTCTTCATCGACTGGATGATCTGCCCCGGCAGCGCCCCGATATACGTCCTCCGGTGCCCGCGAATCTCCGCCTCGTCGCGCACGCCGCCCAGCGACATCCGCACGAATTTCCGCCCCGTCGCCTTCGCAATCGACATCCCCAGCGAAGTCTTGCCCACGCCCGGAGGCCCGACGAAGC
>JAJZJJ010000341.1 GCA_021810175.1 Acidobacteriota bacterium
GCGCTGCAGCCAGATGTGGAAGAGCAGCCAGCCGTCGCCCTTGTTGGCCGGGTGGCGCGGTTCGAGCGAGAAGGCGAGCACCGAGGTGACGAAGTCGATCACCAGGAAGAGCAGGAAGTAGACGACAAGCTTCTCGAAAGTGGCCGGGCTGGCCGTCTCCGGATGGAAATACCGGTCGACCAGGTAGTGGACGACGCCCGCCGCGAACATGATGTCGATGAGCGGGGAGACCAGCGGCAGCAGGATCTGGAAGATGAGGATGTTGGGCAGCGCGAAGAAGCCCATGGCGCGATTGGTGCGCGCCGCTCCACGATGCTTGAAGACGGCCTGCAGGATGCCGAAGGACCAGCGGAAGCGTTGCCGCATCAGGCTGCCGGCGGTGGCCGGGGCTTCAGTGAAGGCAAGCGCGCGGTCTTCGTAAATCACCCGGTGGCGATGTTCGAGCAGGTTCATCGTCAGGTCGGCGTCTTCGGCCACGGTGTTCAGCGGATAACCGCCGGCCTCGCGCACCGCGCTGGTGCGCCATGCGCCGATGGCTCCAGGAACGACGGTGACCACGTTGAACAGGTCCATGCCGCGCCGCTCGAAGTTCTGACTGGTGATGTATTCGAGAGCCTGCCACTGGGTCCACAGATTGACCCGGTTGCCGACTTTCGCGTTGCCGGCCACGGCGGCGATGCGCGGATCGGCGAAATGGCCAACCAGTTTGGAAACGGCGTCGGGGGCAATGACAGTATCGGCGTCGATGCCGACGTAGATCTCCTCGGTCACGTGCGTGATGCCGCGGTTGAGTGCTTCGGCCTTGCCGCCGTTGGGCTGGGTGATGACCAGCAGCCGCCCTTCGGCGATTTCCTGGGGATAGGCGTCGCGCGCCACGTCGAAGGTGCGGTCGGTGGAGCCGTCGTCGATGACGATGACGCGGAGGTTTTTGTAATCCGACTGCAGCACCGAGCGAATGGTGCGGACGATGACCTTTTCCTCGTTGTAGGCGGGAACCAGGACAGCGACCTGGGGCTCGTATCCGCTGGGCGCCGGGCGGCGGCGGTGGAAGCGGTCGATGAGCGCAAAAATACCGATCAGGAGCAGACGTGCGCTCATGAGCACGTCGCCGACAAAGAAGACGTCCACCAAAAAGTGCGAGAAGAAGCTGAACAGGAGGAATGCCACCCAGTCAAAGCGCGCCTGCCAGCGCAGCCTGGGAGGGATCGGCGGCATCACCTCGGCGCGCGTTTTGCCCATCAGGTCCGAGACCTGGACGAACTTATACCCCTTCGCCCGCATGGTGGTGATGAGCAGCGGCAGAGCGGCCACCGTGGCCGAGCGATTGCCTCCGCCGTCGTGCATCAGGATGATGCTGCCGCGCATCCAGCGCTGCGACTTCATCGCCTGAATCTGCTGTAACACGCTGTCGGTGATTTCCCGGGGCGACTTGGGCGGGTGCTCGTTCCAGTCGTTGGTGTCGATCTTGTCGCCGATGATGGTGTAGCCCATCTGCTGGATGTGGTACGCCGGAGCCGCCTCCTCGTTCGTGTCCGGTTCCTGATCGACAGAGTAGGGCGGCCGGAAGAAGAACGGCTCCACGCCCAGCTCCGCGGCAAACAGGCGTTCGGTCCAGTTCAGCTCCTCGTGCACCTGCCAGGGCGCAATTTCGGCGATGTTCGGATGGGTGAAGGTGTGGTTCCCGATCTCGAATCCGTCGCGATATTCGCGCCTGATGAGGCCGATGTTGTTCTGTCCCTCTTCGCCGATGATCATGAAGGTGGCGGGGACGTGGTATTTCTCCAGCACGTCGAGGATTTTCGGCGTCCAGGTGGGATCGGGGCCATCGTCGAAGCTCAGGGCCAGCTCGTGGGGGTGGTAGCCGTACTGCTCCAGGGTGTAGGAGTGAGGCAGATGAACCATGTCCTCGTCGATGATGTTGAAGTCATCGGAGTCCATCTCAATGGTTCGCTGGCCGGGCCGGGGCAGGCCGACCACGCGCAGAATGTCGCCCTCGCCTTCAGTATTCACGTCCTGCCCGGGAGGGACGACGCTCAGCTTTTGGGGCGCATTCGCGGCTTCGGGATCGTCCCAGATATTCCACAGCGAGGGATCTTCCTCGCCGAGGCGCCAGAGCGCGAAGGTTCGCAGGCCCATTTGCCGCGCGTCGCGCATCTCGTTCAGCGCGGTCACGCCGTCGAGGAACCAGACCTGGTGGACCTCGTGGGTGTCCTCGTCGTCGTAGGCAAAATGCGGATTCAGTTCATCGCCCTGCAGATGGACGTCGGCCTCGGCGTCGGAAGCACGCTGCCAGGCCTCCTGCACGGAGAGGTCGTACGCGTTGACGACCTGCATTTTGGGGTGCCGGCCCTTGCCCCTGGGAGCCAGGGTCCAGTCATAGCCATAGTTGCCAATGCCGCAGATGATTTTCTGCTTCGGAACGATTTTGAGGATGCGCGTGAGATTGGCATCGAACCAGGGTTCGCCCGCGACCGGACCGGGACCGCTGCTTTCCTCGTGCTGGTCGTAATTCATGACGATGATGCCGTCGCTGTCTTTGGCCAGGGCTTTCAGGAAGGCACTGCTGGCCGAAACCTGGACGCTGACGTAGATGCGCCGGTTCTTTGCGCGAAAGTCGTTATGGAGTTCGCCGATCCATTGCGCGTAGAGCAGCAGATCCTTGTCCGGAACCTCCTCGAAGTCCATGCAGATGCCGCGGTACTGAGGATTGGCGGAGAGAAACCTGTCCAGTTCGATGTGCAGGCGCTCGCGGGCGGATCGGCTTTCCAGCATCTGGCCGATCGCGTCGCCTTCCCAGTCGCCGGTCAGAGTGTTGTAGTCGTTGAGCATGGGCAGGACGTCAACAACCTGCTTTGAGGCCGCGATGACCCCCCTTACTCGATTCTGCGGATCGACGCTGCGCACGCCGCTGGGTGTCACCACATCGTAAAACTGCACCGGATACTCCGGCGTGGCGCCGACCAGGGCGCCGCTGGCGGAGATAACGTGGAGCCAGTCCGGAAACAGCATATCCAGCTGCCGCACGTGCTCCTTGAGTGCCGCATAGCTGGCAGAATCGTTCTCATAGAACGCCGCTCGCAGAGACACGTTCTGGTTGGGGGTAATTTCCGAAGGATGACGGTGCAGCCGGCGGCGTCCAACCCGTCTGGCCGAGCGCCTGGGAAGCCTGGTCGGGCGCTGATGCAGAGCCTTGTAGTTGGGTTTCTGAATCGGAAGCAGCAGGCCCGGCATGGACTCGCGCGAAAATACGCTGAAGATAAAAACGGCAAGGACAAGGGAGAGTGCGATGACGAATATGTCAGTCGCCCGGCGAAGAATCTTTCGACGTCTCTGCCGGGGGTCGTAGAAAATCTGTTTCATCTGGCAAGGAGTAGGTGTACTTCATGGTACGATAAGCCGCTGTTCGGCGCTTCGTCGCCGGATACATTTCGCTACACCGTGGTTATGCATGCTGATGCGATTGTTTTTAAGCAACTTATTCCCGGCGATGGCCGGACTTTCGGTCTAGCCGATGCAGCGGTCCTTATCGCGATCCGTAAAGTGGTGTCTGCTTTCGCTGGCCCTGGCCGCCGGAGCAGTTCTGCGTCTGTGGTTCATCCACGCCTACCCGGAGCTTCAGGGCGATCCGCTGGTCTACGGGGACATCGCTAAAAACTGGACGCTGCATGGCATTTACGGGTTGACGATCGGCGGCGTCATTCATCCCACACTGATCCGTCTGCCCGGCTATCCGTTATTCCTGGTGGTGTGTTTCCGCCTCTTCGGCATGGAGCACTACAACGCGGTAATGTACGTGCAGGTGGCGATCGACCTGGCCACCTGCCTGCTCGTTGCCGCCTTCGCTCGCAGGGTGTGGAGCCGCCGGGCGGGCTGGTGGGCTCTGTGGCTCGCCGTTCTTTGCCCATTCACCGCCAACTATGTCGCGGTGCCGATGACGGAGACGCCGGAGCTGTTCTGCATTGCTGTGGGCTTCTATGCGCTGGCGCGTTTTCTGGAGCAGCCGCGCTGGAGCTGGGCGCTCGTTCAGGCTGCGGCCTGGAGCTACGCGGCCCTGCTGCGGCCGGATGGGCCTCTGCTGGCCGTGGTCCTCTGTCCGGCGATGGTCCTCTACGGATACCGGCGGTGGGGCGGCGCACGGATGCTGCGCTGGGCGGCCGCCTGTGGAGTGCTGTCCGTGCTGCCGTTCGTCCCGTGGGCCATCCGTAACTGGCATACCTTCCACGTCTTTCAGCCGCTGGCGCCGCGCTACGCCGTGGACCCAGGGCAAAGCACGGACCCAGGCTTCAATCGCTGGACGAAGACCGTGTGTGCGGATCTGACCTGCACCTGGGAGATTTACTGGAACCTCAACGGCAGCAAAATCGATCTGGCGGATTTGCCCTCGCGCGCCTTCGATTCACCGGCGCAATATCGCCAGACCAAAGCCCTTCTGGACGCCTACAACCGGACCGAAATCCTGACTCCGCAGATGGACGCGGAGTTTGGCGCCATCGCCCGCCAGCGCATTCGCGCGCATCCCTTCCGCTATTACGTCGAGTTGCCGGTGGCGCGCCTGGCGGACATGTGGCTGCGCCCGCGCACCGAGATGCTGTGGATCGA
>JAJZJJ010000342.1 GCA_021810175.1 Acidobacteriota bacterium
CAACTGACGGCGCTGCTGGGTCCGGTGACGCGCACGACGCGGCAGACGATTGCGTTTCCGCGGTTCGACTGGAAGATCGACGACCGGAATCGTATCACTGCTGGTTACGATTTGGTGCGACTGGACGCACGGAACGGGATGCGATCGGCGCCGACCGAGACGTGGGGTATTGGCAGCTTTGGAACGAGGACCCTGCGGCTGGATGCGATTTCAGCCAGTTTGAACACGTTTTTGACGCCGAATCTACTGAACGAGCTGCGATATACGCATGCGCACGATCTTGAGAGCGAGATGGCGGATTCGCCGACGGCGTTTGAAGAGCAGTTTGCGAAGAATCCATTTGGCGTGCCGCCGGAGATCGGCGTGGCGAGCGGCAGCGGGGGCTTCAAATTTGGCACACCTTCGTCGCTGAACCGGCCGGCGTATCCGGAAGAGCTGCGGCAGGAAGCGGCGGACACGCTGACGTGGGTGCATGGGCGAAACCAGATCGACGTGGGGTATGCGCTGGACTATGTGCGCGACCACACGAGCGGGCTGGAGTATGCGACGGGGGCTTACCGGTACACGTCGAAGGAGGCGTTTGTGGCGGATCTGCTGGCGCCGAATCACTGCGATGCGTCGAAGACGGGCTCAGGAAATTTGCCGTGCTGGTCGACGTTCCGGCAGACGACGGGGCCGACGGACTTCTCGTTCGACACAGCGGACTATGCGGGATTTGCGACCGACACCATCAAGGTGAGGCCGAGCCTGACGGTGGCAATGGGCGCGCGCTACGACTACGAGAAGCTGCCGACACCAAATGCGACGCTGGTGAATCCGGATATTCCGCCGACAGCAGTGCTGCCGTCAGAGGGGAATTTGAGTCCGCGTGTGGGGTTTGCGTGGGAGCTGCCGTGGAGCGGGAACCGGACGGGCCGGACGACTGTGGTGCGTGGAGGGTTCGGGATTTTTTATGGGAGGATTCCGAATACGAGCGTGCTGGCGGCGCTGACGCAGACAGGCGCGGCGGACGCGCAGAGGATTTATCTTTTCAAGCCGCTGGATGTGGGCGCGCCGCAGTTTCCGTTTGTGTTCAGCCCGCACCCGGATTTGCAGGTGCAGCCGGATGCGACCTACTTCGCGAGTGGATTTCAGCATCCGCGGGCGGAACAGGTGCAGTTTTCCGTGGAGCAGTCGGTGGGGCGGCACGTGGAACTCACGCTAAGTTACTGGGGAAGCTTTGCGAGCCAGTTGCCGCGAATCGTGGACCAGAATATCGACCTGACGCACACGGGCACGATTTCGTATTCGGTGATCGATCCGGAAAAGATGGGGCCGCTGCCGGTGACGTATACGTCGAAGTTTTACTACCGGCGGCTGAATTCGAAGTACCAGCAGATGGCGGCGATGGAGAGCAACGCCAGCGCGCGCTACCAGGCTGTGGGCTTCTCGCTGGTGGGGAGGCTGCCGCATTCGATGGCGCTGACGCTGGGGTACCGGTATGCGCATGCGGTGGATGGCAATCCGTATGGGCAGGCGTACCGGGGGCAATGGAACGTTCTGGACCCGGCGAACCTGGCGCTGGACCACGGGACATCGAACGAGGACATTCGCGATAGGCTGACGGGGGGCCTGGTGCTACACGAGCCGTGGCATGCCGAGGGATGGCTGGCGAACGTGGTGGACGGCTACACGATGGCAATGACGGGAAATGTGCGCAGCGGACGGCCGTATACGATGCGGGTTTCGGGCACGGTGCCAAGCATGAGCTGCTCGTACGAGGAGTGGCTGCAGTCGGGGAGCGATTGCGTGCAGAGGGCGCTGCCGGGAGTGATTACGGGCATGCCGATTGCGATCAGCGGGCTGGGTTCAGGGCTAAATGGCTCTGGCGGCGGGAAATGGCTGCCGCAGATCGGGCGGAATACGTTCCGGTATCCGGGGACGTTCAGCGCGAATCTGCGGATGGGCAAGAAGTTTACTCTGAGCGAGAGGGCGTCGCTTGTTTTTGAGGCGGATGCTGCGAATGTGCTGAATCACCGTAACGTGACGCGCATTGAGACGATGGGTTATGACCTGAAGGGCGTGAAGACGAGCACGGGCACGGCGGACCTGACATTCTTGAGCGGGGCGAATGGGCACGCTCAGTTCGGGACCGTGACCAATGCGAACAGCAGCCGAACGTACGCGGACCGGCAGCTCGAACTGATCATGCGGCTGATTTTCTGAAGCGGGCGCGATCCAGGCAGCGCGTTTGGAATTCTTGCGGGGGCGTGAGCGAAAACCGCAGGCTACAGGGCAAATTACAATCAGCTGAGTGTCTCTGAGATTTCACATTCATCGAACAGCGGAGCAGGGCGGGCGTCGCGCGACGATGACGCTGCCGCACGCCGCGGTGGAGACGCCGGTGTTCATGCCGGTGGGCACAGTGGCGACGGTGAAGGCGGTGCCGCAGCATCTGCTGGAAGAGATGGATGTGCGGATCATCCTGGGCAATACGTACCATCTGTATTTGCGGCCGGGGCATGAGGCGATCCGGCGGATGGGCGGGCTGCACCGCTTCATGAGCTGGGAACGGGCGATTCTGACGGACTCGGGCGGATTCCAGGTCTTCAGCCTGAGCGAACTGCGCAAGGTGACGGAGGAGGGTGTGCAGTTCCGGTCGCACCTGGACGGCGGGCTGCATTTCTTCTCGCCGGAGCACTCGATGGATGTACAGATTGCGCTGGGCTCAGACATTGCGATGGCATTTGACGAGTGCACGGAGTATCCGGCGGAGTATGGCCGGGCGCGGGCGTCGCTGGATTTGACGCTGCGATGGGCGGAGCGCAGCAAACGTCACTTTGACGAGCACAAATTTGAGCGGCCGTGGGGTGACGGGTTTGCGGGACAGGCGCCGAGCCTGTTTGGGATCGTGCAGGGCGGCATGTACCTGGACTTGCGAAGGGAGAGCGCCGAGCGGCTGGTCGCGATGGATTTCCCGGGCTATGCGATTGGCGGTCTGAGCGTGGGGGAGCCGAGAGAGCGCACGCGCGAAGTGATCGCGGAGACGCTGCCGCTGCTGCCGAAGGATAAGCCGCGGTACGTGATGGGCGTGGGGTATCCGGACGAGATTGCCGAGTATGCGCGCATGGGCGTGGACATGATGGATTGCGTGCTGCCGACGCGCGCGGCGCGGCACGGGTTGCTGTTTACGTCAGAAGGGCGATTGAACATCAAGAACCGGAAATTTGCCGAGGACCAGGGGCCGCCGGACCCGAATTGCGGGTGCATCGTATGCCAGCGATATACGCGGGCTTACCTGCGGCACCTGATGGCGGCACAGGAACCCTTGTCCGCAGTGCTGAACACGCTGCATAACCTTGCGTTTTACCTGGAAACGATGCGCACAGTGCGGGCGGAGCTGGGAGCGGTTGGTGTGGATTAAGCCGGCTGCGGGTCAGCCGCAGAATCGAAATAGCGGACGAGATCCTGCGGGCGCATGCTGTCGATGGTGGTGACAGATCCGCAGAAGTGGCAGCCGCCAGGGGTGAGCGCTACTACCTGAACGTGGGGGAAGCGCTGCTCGACGGCGGAGATGATGTCTTCGCAAGATTGTCCTTCAATGTGACTGTGCACGAGTACGACATCGGCATGGACGCGCTCCAGTAGTTCGAGCGCCTCACTGCCGGAGTAGGCTGTCATGACGTGGTGCCTGAGGCTCTCGACGAGCATCTTTCGCGCCGATAGGCCTTCCGTCTGCTCGGCCTCAACAATGAGAACAATTTTGCGTGCCATTCGGGCAACCTCTCAAACCGCATCGAGGGCAAGTTTCGAATCGAGCTGCATTGAGTGGGTAATGCCGCTCAGTCATATAGACGTAACAAGCGCCGTGCGGGTTTCTTCCTTCTTTGCTAACTTCAGACAGTATGCCGGGTATAGGTTGAAGCGGGCAACTGATGCGGAATAAATACAAACCAGGCGACATTTCTCGTCATATCTATGAGTAGAAATTACATAAGGACTGTCACCGGAACGCAGTCTCATCCATCTACTTTGCGATAACTGCGCGAGTGTGGCGGTGACTCGCAATATCAAGGACCGCGACGCTGAAGCGCGGTGTCAGGGCAGAGAGTCCTTCCGGCCGAGAGCGAACCGGGGCTGTCGAAAATCCATGCATGAGCGATGGAAAAGAGCGGCAACCGAGCAGGACTGAGGAAGCAGGAGGCTATTTGCACAATCGATAGGCGCAAGACGTATACTGCGACTTTACCGGAGGAATACCGGTGAGAGAAAACTGCGTGCCGGCTCCTTCGTTGCGGCACAAATGAGGAGACAGGAATCGTGACTCGTGGGTGGATGACTCGTCGGAAACTACTGCAACTGACCGGGGCAAGCGGCGCCGTGGCACTGGGCACGCCGGCACTGGGAATGACGGGCGCGCTGGGCGCGGCGCCAGGGGCGATGCGGGCGGGTGAATTTCCGAAGCAGCAAAAGCCGGGTCTGCTGCCGCTGCCGAAGGTTTCGGCGAAGGCTGAAGCGCTGCTCGATGAGGTAGAGGAGCGAGGCAGCCAATTCTTTTACAACGAAGCGGGCGCAAGGACGGGACAGGTCCGGGATCACGCGCCGGTGGTGGGCAA
>JAJZJJ010000343.1 GCA_021810175.1 Acidobacteriota bacterium
TGGATCGCAGCTCAGCTCCGGCAGAGCGCGGCCGGTAGCTGCGGCAGGGAAGGGAGACAGGAAAGCCAGACCGAGAGGTCTGGCTTTTGTTCCTGAAAGAATGCGTGGGACCGCCCAGGATTCCCCTTGAGGGCGTTATTGGGCGTCAGCTGGCTCCACGGCCACGAAACGGCCGGTACGACCGCGATCGACGAACTTTACGTGACCGTCAATCTTGGCGAAGAGGGTGTCGTCGCTGCCGCGGCCGACGTTGAGGCCGGGCTTGATGCGGGTGCCGCGCTGGCGGACGATGATGGAGCCTCCGGTGACGAACTGGCCGCCAAAGGCCTTGACGCCGAGCCGCTGCGCGTTGGAGTCGCGACCGTTTTTAGAACTTCCTAATCCTTTTTTATGTGCCATGGTGTGTTCCCTGGGCCGGCGTAAAAGCCGGCAGAATTTTTATGCCCGGTAAGAGTTGCCGTCGACCTGAATCTCGTTGATCCGGATCTGGGTGTAGTCCTGACGGTGCCCCTGCAGCTTCTTGTATTGCTTCTTCCGCTTGTAGTGGAAGACGAGAATTTTGTCGGCGCGGCCTTCGCCTTCGACCGTGGCGAGCACCTTGGCCGAAGCGGGCTTGGTGACCGAGCCCGCCTCACCGGAGAATGCCAGAACGTCGCTGAACTCGATCTGGCCGTCCTGATTGGCGGAAACGGTTTCGACCTTCAGGACGTCGCCGGGGGCGACGCGATACTGTTTGCCGCCAGTGCGGATGACAGCGTACATGATTCCTCCCGCGCTCCACATGGGGCGCGCAATAAGATTCTTTGATGGCAAGCTGACGTCGGACGGGGTGTGCGTTTCGAGGAAGCGCGCAAACTGCCGGTCCGCTGGCTCCGTAACAGAACGGAGACTTCCGGGCAGAACTGCCAAACTACTTAAGTCTAATTGGGTGTTTCGGTGCGGTCAATGCGGAAACGAAGCGGAGGGGCGGAATTCCTGGGGCGTGCTGCCTGGAAGCTGCTTTGGGGCGGGGATTGCGCAGGCGGGCCGGGCGGGCGGAGAATCGGAGTCACCGCGCAGGCGAGTGTAAACTCGGGCGCGAATGCGGCGTCTATTCAACCGTATGGAAGGAATCGTAGGGGTGGATTACTCGACGGTGGCCTGGAAGGCGGGCATCGCGGAGATGGATGACTTCGACGAGGTGGTGCGGCTGTATCGGCCGCGCATCTTCCGCTACCTGATTGCCACGTTGCGGGACCGGGACCTGGCGGAGTCGCTGACGCAGGATTGCTTCCTGAAGGCGTGGAATGCGCGGCACCAGTTTCGGGGCGATTCCAGCCTGATGACGTGGCTGACGCGGATCGCGGTGAACCTGGCGCGCGACCACGCGCGGAGCCAGCGGATGCGGTTCTGGCAGAAGGCGCGGGCGGAAGATATTGATCCGGCCGATATTGGGGACTGGCTGGCGGATGAGCGGAGTTCGCCGGAGCAATCGTTGCTGGCGCGGGAGCAGGCCGGCACGGTATGGGAAGCGGTGAAGGCGCTGTCTCCCAACCAGAGGACAGTTTTTCTGTTGCGGTTTGTCGAGGAAATGGAGCTGCCGCAAATCGCTGTTGCGACGGGAATGAATGAGAACACGGTGAAATCGCACCTGTACCGGGCGCTGCGCGCGGTACGCGAGAAGGTAGGGACGCGAGTATGAACAGGCAGGAACAAGACCGCAGGATGGTGGCGATTGAGGAGATGGAGAGGGAACTGGCCCAGCCGCTGGGCTGTTATCGCGAGGCGGTGACGGCGCTGGCAGAACGGGAGATGGCGCGCACGGCGCGAATTGTGATGCCGGCGGAGCAGACAACTGGTTGGCGCCCGGTGTGGGCGTATGCGTGGGCTCCGGCCGGGCTGCTGCTGCTGTTGCTGGTGGTGGGGCTGGCGAAATCGAACCATGCGGTTGTGCAATCCGCGGCAACGAATGAGCCGGTCGTAGCGCGGGTGGAAGCGGCTCCGACGCCCCAGCATGTGAGCGACGACGCCCTGATGACTGAGATTGACGAGGACCTGAACCAGAATGCTCCGACGCCGCTGGCGCCGCTGGAGGTCTCGACTACAAGTAAAACCCACACAAACACGACCCAAGTGGAGGACACCTATGGTGTGGAACCTTAAGAGAATCTGGCTGCCGGCAGTGATGGCGGCGCTGATGATACCGGCATGCGCCCCGGCAATGGCGCAAATGGGGCATCCGCCCAGACCGCCGATGGAGCGGGAATTCCATATGCATTTCGGGCGCTGGTGGGATAACCCCCATGTGGCCGAGAAACTGGGATTGACGGCCGATCAGCAGAAGAAGATGAACCAGATTTTCCAGAACCATAAGCTGAAGCTGATCGATCTGCATGCCAACCTGCACAAGCAGGAAGCGATTCTGGGTCCGTTGATCGGGGCCGATAACCCGAATGAGAGCCAGATTCTGGCTCAGATCGACGTGGTGGCCCAGGCGAGGGCAAATCTGGAGAAGGAATTTGCGCGGATGCTGCTGGGGATTCGCCGCCAACTGACGCCCGAGCAGTGGCAGAAACTGAAGGTGATGTATCACGAGCGGATGGAACGGATGAAACACCGCTGGCACCACCATGGTGCGGAGGGTCCGCATGGGCCGATGCCGTCGCCACCGCCGTCGGGTGGTGGGCAGGCACCGCCTCCGCCGCAAATGTAAGTGGGTGGCGGTTATGAGAGGCAGAGGGGAGCGATGCAAGGTCGCTCCCCCGTTCTTTTTGGGGCCAGCGAGGGGGTGAGGCTTTTAAGAATTCTGGCAGCCCCCATCCATTTTGTGTATAAGTTATTGATTCTATGGGCTGAGCGGGTGCGAGAATCGAGGGATCCCTGTTGGTTTTGCGGGGAAGTTGCTGATTCCAAGGGGTAGACCAGGGTTTTACCAGGCCCTCCGAGCATGAAGACAAGAAGCGACCGCTTCGTCTGCTTTGTTATTTCCCGCTATTTCAGAGTAGCAATTTTGGGGGTAATTTCCGGCAGGAATGGCCGTCCGGGCGGGCAGCGATTCGCCTTTCGAGCGCGCATGGAAAAGCTCCCGCAGGTGGCGGGAGCCCGATGGTGAAATCTGGTAAAGATCAGGCGGTGGCAAGCGCCTTGATGCGGGCGTTGAGGCGGCTCTTGTAGCGCGAAGCAGTGTTGGCGTGGAGGACGCCCTTCTGGACGCTCTTGTCGAGGGCCGAGGCGGTTGCCTTGTACTGCTCCTGCGCGGCCTTGAGGTCGCCCTTCTGGATGGCCTCGCGCATGGCGCGGAGGGAGGTGCGGACGCGGCTCTTGTTGGCGCGATTCACCACAGTCTTGCGTTCGGTCTGACGGGCTCGCTTGAGCGAGGAAACATGATTGGCCATGGTGCTTAGGAGATCCTTCAATCGTTGCTGAAATGGGATGCAGACAGAAGGCACAATTCGACCGCATCCGCTGCAAAGTATAAGTTTACGGGGAAATGCGGGGGTGGGTCAATATCGGGGTGCTGGCCGCACGGGCGTCCGCGCGCGTTGCACGCTTGGTTTCGGAGTGCCCGGCTACGACGTGTGTTCGTTGACTGTTGAGGAAAGAGTGAGACAAGCTGTGGTACCGACGATTTCTTGAGATCCGGGGCATTGGTTGATGGTATTCCCTGGTAGATTGGCGGATGCGTGAAGAAGGTGCTGTGGGCGGCGGTTCTCATTTGCTTGCCGGGGGCTTATGCGCAGCGGGCGTGGGTGATGCCGAAGCTGCATGAGATTCCGTGGACGCAGACAATTGGTAGCGGCAAGGTGCATCTTTCGGCGGCGGAAACGGCGCTTTTGAAGCGCGCCTCTAGAGGGGTTATTGCGGCGTGCGTGAAAGACCCAGGGCCATGGGATCCAAGAACGGCCAGCGGCTTGTTTGAGCACCTAAGGGTGGAACGAGTGGAGATTGCGCCCGATGGTCAGAAGGCTTTGCTGGTGCAGGGGAATGGGATGTGCATGTGCGGCGCGGTTGGGAATTGTTCTTTCTGGCTGCTGAGCGGGGGAAAGTCGCCGCGGGTTCTGCTTAGCGCGGTCGGCATTGAGATGTTTGAGATCAGGAAGTCGAGAATGGGCGGTTATTTTGATCTCATGCTCGCTTCTCATGATTCGGCTTCGGAGCTTTTCCTGCAGCGCTTCCGATTCCGCCGATCAAAATATGAGAATGATGGATGCGCGCTGCTTGATTATGCCGATCCGGTGGGACGTGTTTATCCGGAGCCGAGAATAACGCCTGCGCCTTGCGGGTAGGGATGTCAGGTTGGGGAGCGGACGAAAATGTTCCGGGCGCGAAGATAACGCGATCAAAAAGGCAACCGCAGGTCCTTCGACTTCGCTCCCTTTGGTCGCTTCGCTCAGGATGACAACATCTTTTCAAGTTCGAGATGTGAGTGCCTGCAAGGGGTCTGGCGCGCATGGAGCGCGCCAGACTTCTCTCAAAGTGGCAGTCCGTTCTTTTGACCTCAGATACCTCTGGGGCATGTTGAGGTGGCAGCCCGACAACAGCCCGGTCAGCCGCGGAGGCTGATGGGTGGGTGTTCAACGGCGGAGAGTTGTCGGAAGGCG
>JAJZJJ010000344.1 GCA_021810175.1 Acidobacteriota bacterium
GTTCACCGGAATGGTGTTCGGCATGGCGCAAACCGTCGTGAATCCGCCCGCCGCGGCTGCCGCCGTGCCGGTGGCAATCGTCTCCTTATAACCCTGGCCCGGTTCGCGTAAATGCACGTGAATATCGATCAGCCCCGGAGCCACCACCAGCCCCTTCGCGTCCACCACGTCCGCTTTGGCGCCCTTGATTTTGCCCGGCTTGTCGATAGCCGCGATCTTTCCGTCGCGCACCAGCACATCGCGCTCGGCGTCCAGCCGGCTTGCGGCATCCACCACCCGTCCCCGGCGAATCAGAAGATCGTTCATCGGCCGCCTGCCTTCCTGTTGTCCAGCGCGCGCGCCAGCAGCGCCATGCGGATCGGCACCCCGTTGCTCACCTGCCGCGCAATCGCCGACTGCGGTCCGTCCGCGACTTCGCTGTCGATTTCCATCCCCCGGATAATCGGACCCGGGTGCAGAATATGCGCCTTCGGCGCGTGCGCCGCGATCCGTTCCGCGTTGGCCTGGTAGCGCCGCCGGTAATCGTCCAGATCCACCTGCAGCCCCGCCAGCCGCTCCGCCTGAATCCGCAGCATCATCACAATCTCCGACTGACGCAGCGCCGCCTCGAAATTCCGTTCGATCGTGATCCCCGGACCGATCTCCGCCGCCATCTCCGGCAGCAGCTCCGGCGGCCCGCACAGAATCAGCCGCGCCCCCAGCCGTGGCAGCAGCAGCGCGTTCGACCGCGCCACCCGGCTGTGCCGAATGTCTCCGCAGATCGTCACCGTGATCCCGCGCAGCGTTTTTTCAGAAAGCGACCCGGAGCGAATGCCCAGCAGCTGCATCATCGTCCGCAAGTCCAGCAGCGCCTGCGAAGGATGCTCGGCCATCCCGTCGCCCGCATTCAGCACCGGCAGTCCCGTAGCCCGCGCCAGCAGATACGGCGCGCCCGAATAGGGGCTGCGCAGAATGATGCATTCCGCTCCCAGCGCCTTCAGCGTAATGCCCGTGTCCTTCAGCGATTCGCCTTTTTCGATGCTCGACGAAAGCGAGCTCACCAGCGTCGTGTCCGCGCCCAGCGCCTTGGCCGCCAGCTCGAACGAAGTCCGCGTCCGCGTGCTCGCCTCGTAAAACAGCAGCGCAACGCGGCGTTTCAGCAACCGCTTCATCCGGCGCAGCGGATCTTCCTGCTCCAGTGCATCGGCCGACTGCAGAATCCGCCGGACTTCCGAAACCGAAAAATCGGACGAGGAGATTGCCGAAAGCGGATGAATGGGTTGCTGAAAAAGAATTGAACTGGAAGGATTTTGCGATTTGCCGGTTGCGGCCCTGGTCTGCGCCATCTCCTCGCTTCTTTCTTCTCCCGTGCTGCCGGACTGCATCAGCCGAACCGGCGTCTGTACCGTACCGCTAAATCCGCTCCACCAGCACTACCTGCTCATCGTCGTCTATCTCGCGCAGCTTCACCTCGATAATCTCCCGCTGCGAGGTGGGAACAGACCGCCCGACGAATGTCGCATCGATGGGCAGCTCGCGGTGCCCCCGATCGATCAGCACCAGCAGCTGCACCCTCCGCGGCCGTCCCTGCGCGAACAGCGCATCCAGCGCCGCCCGCACGGTGCGGCCCGTATACAGAACATCGTCCACCAGAATAATGTCGCGGCCGGTAACGTCGAATCCCAGCGAGCCCGGCGCCACGACGGGACGCACATCGCGCGTGGAAAGATCGTCGCGATAAAAGCTGATGTCCAGTACGCCCGTGTCCACCGGATGCTTCTCGATCGCGCCGATCAGCGCGCCCAGCCGCTCGGCCAGCGGCGCTCCGCGGCGCTTGATCCCGACCAGTCCGATCGTCTCCGCGCCATTGTTCTTTTCGATGATTTGGTGGGCCAGCCGAACCAGCGTGCGCTCGATCTCCGAGGCCGACATGATCCGGCCCTTTTCACGCAGCGGGGGCGGGGGTGTGTGATTGGAATCTGACATAAGGTTCAAGGCGATGATACGAGTCCGCGCCCTGTGCCGCAAGAGTATGAGGCGAGCCGCATGCGCCCGCTTCCGCTCTACAGGCTTCGCTGCACGCGGCTGCGCGTCGACTGGATCCATCCGCCAATCGCCCCGCCAATGGCCGCGAAAACCAGAATCCCCACCGCCATCATCCCCGCGGTCGAAAGCTGCAGCGCCGCATGGCCTTCCGGCGACAGCAGAAAGGCCGTCACCGCCTTCACCGCGTGCGCCATCTCCGGCGGCTGCGGTCCCTGCTGCGCATTCGCCTTCATCCAGTAATCCACGCCCTGCTGCGCCGCCAGCTGGAACTCCCGGTCAATGGCGCCGCCGTGGTGCAGCACGTACCGCTCCACCACCATCCTCAGGGCATAGGCCGTGGTGGCAAACAGCGCCGTCAGAACCCCAAGAATCGCGCCAACGCGCCATCCCACCCGTCCGTCGGCAACAACCGCCCCGTTGCGGCGGTACAGGGCCATCGTCACAAAGCCGCCCGCCACCACCACCAGCGTGCTCATGCCGGCAAATGCCGAGAGCAGCCCGACCGGCACAGCCACAATGGCTGCGGCTGTCATGGCCGCACGCCACTGGACCGACCGCGGGTCGTTTCCGAAGCGCGCCACAGCGGGCTGCTGCGCTCCCACCTCCTGTGCCTCCACCACTAACTGCGGCACACCGCAGTGCGGACAAAAGGCATCCTCTTCACGAAGTGAGTTTCCGCATCGAAGACACAGGCGCTCCATATCCTGACCCTATCGCACGCGCGCCCTCCGCGCAACGCGCTGCCGCACACTCGGTTTGAGAATCTCGCATCGCCGCCCTGTCGGCGGAAGCTCTGCTGCGTCAGTCGGTCCTGAAGCCCTTGTGCACCGACTCCGGCAGTCGCAGATCAATCAGCGAAAAGCTCGTGCCGCCGTCCCGCTTCCCGAAGGCAACAATATGCTGATGGTGTTTCGATCCGGCCAGCAGCGTCAGGCTCCGTTTGTCCGGCATGCCATTCACCCTGACGTTGTGATCTCCGGCCTCGCCGCATTTCAGCCCTTCGCTGGTCACCGTCGGCGAGCCCACCGCGCGCCGCCCTTTGCACTCCAGCACATCGCCGAACTGCCCCATGGCCTTCTTATAAAAAGCCAGCACTTTCTCCTGCGAATCCGCCGTCTGGTACTGGACCACCTTCACCCGAAGCTCGAAGTCTCCAATCCCCATGTTCACGTTGGCAGACTGATCGCCGTCGTTGCCCGTGGAAAGCGTCGCTCCCGGATACACCGGCAGCCCCAGATCCGCCGCCGTCGTCTGACCGGATCGAACATGCAGTCCGCCCAGCGGAGTATCGATGCGGACCGACTTGTCCTGCCCGTTCGTGCCCTTGTCGACCTGCACATGGCATCCGGCGACGGCCAGCATCGTCCCAATCGCAAAAGCCTGCGGCAAAAAGCGGACGCGGAGTTTCATCGTTCTTTCCCTCGTTCCGAAGAATACGCCACAAAGCCTGCGGAGGTTCCCGCCATGATGCACCTGGGCCGCCTTCAGGGCTGCCCGTCGCGAAAGACCCGCAGCGACCGCCCCCCGACAATCACCCGCTCGCCCACATCCGCCGCCGCAAACGGATCCTCAATGTTTTCCGTGTTCAGCACGTGAATCCATGCCGTTCCGGAAGGCGAATCCGGCAGCACAAATTCCACGCCGTGCGAAGCGGCATTCACAAGAATCAGGAAGCTGTCGTCCACGATCGGACGCCCTTCCTCGTCGCTGATCGCCAGCGTCTTTCCGTTCAGCAGCACCGCCAGCGAGCGCGCCCAGTCCGTGTTCCAGTGCTCGTCGCTGAACTCGCCCCCGTCGTTGTTGTACCAGGCAATGTCGCGCACCACCGATCCGCGAATCACGCGATCCTGAAAGAATTTCCGCCGGTGCAGATTCGGGTGCTCTTTCCGCAGCTGAATCAGCCGCGAAGTAAACTCCAGCAGCCGTTGCCGCGGCTCGTCCAGCTCCCACTGAAACCAGCTGATCTCGTTATCCTGGCAGTAGCCATTGTTGTTGCCCTTCTGCGTTCGCCCGATCTCGTCGCCCCCGCACAACATCGGAACCCCCTGCGACAGGATCAGCGTCGCCAGAAAATTCCTGACCTGCCGCTGCCGCAGCCTGCGGATCGACGGATTTTTCGTCGGCCCCTCCGCCCCCATGTTCCAGGAGTCGTTGCAGTCGGCTCCGTCGGCGTTGTGCTCCCCATTCGCTTCGTTGTGCTTGTGGTTGTAGCTCACCAGATCGTTCAGCGTAAAACCATCGTGCGCCGTCACAAAATTGATCGATGCGTATGGCTTGCGCCCATCCATCTGGTACAGATCCGAAGAGCCGGTCAGCCGGTAGGCAAAATCCGACAGCAGCCCGCCGTCGCCCTTCCAGAATCGCCGCACCGTGTCGCGATACCGCCCGTTCCACTCCGCCCACAGCACCGGAAAATTGCCCACCTGATAGCCGCCCTCGCCCACATCCCATGGCTCGGCGATCAGCTTCACATCCGCCAGCGTCGGGTCCTGATGAATCGTGTCGAAGAAACTCGACAGCTTCGAGACAG
>JAJZJJ010000345.1 GCA_021810175.1 Acidobacteriota bacterium
AGCTGCGAAAGTCTCTTCCAACAGCGCGGTCGCAGCAGGATGATGCGATGTGCGGAACAGAGCAAGCCATGGATTTTGAGATCAGTATCGTAAGCCGAGCCGCAGAGGAAACTCGTCCCGATCATCGTCGGCCTCGAATTCGCGGAGTTGCTCGCGAATGCGGGTTTTGTGACCGCGGAGCAGGACGAGGTGAATCGCCATTACGGCCAGCGAGGCAACACCGAGATGGGAGAGGCTTGCTTCGAGCCACGGTTCCACCAGCACGGTGAAGAGAACGATGCCGGGGAAGAAACCGAGATAGGGAATCATCAGCAGCGCCAGATTGGTGGCTGAACCGGAGCGGATTCCGGTGAAGGGAATCGTCTTTACGTTCAGGAAGAAGGCGTCAGTGAGCAGAAGGCTGAGAGCAGCGGCGGCGAATGCCTGGACGAGAGCGAATCGCGGAGCGTGAGACGGAGCGGCGAAGGAGACGAGGGCAGCCAGGGTCAGCGTGAGCAGCGCCGTCCAGCACAGGACCCACCGGCGGGCGGCCTGCATGTGAGGCCATGCGGGCTTGCCCTGAATGGTGCGGAAGATCCAGCGGCCGCGCTGGTCCGCCGGGGCCAGAAAGGTGCTGCGCAAACCGGAAACGATCCAGAACGCCGCGACAGGGACGGTGGCGCGCAGGCCGTCTGGCGAGATTGCGGGCATGATGGCGCCATGTTGGACAGCGACGCGCAGGGTGGCTGAGAGGATGAGCGCCAGGCCTGTTCCTCCATAGATGACGAGGACCATTCGGTAGCGAGGCACGCGCAGGAGATTCTGCCCGATGAAGTGCCAGACCGCACGGGCGGCGGGAACGCGAGTTACGGCGGTGTGTACGGCATGATGCAAGGGCACAGCGGCGCGGTGTGGGCGCTCGCGGCGCACTGCACCGGTGAGCAGGCCGGCGGTCTTTCTCCACCAGGCGAGGGGATAGAGCAGGATGGTGAGAATAACGGTGACGCCTGTGGCCAGCAGCCCCATCCTTGCAAGTACCGCGAAGACGAGGGGCTCTGAAGAGCCGCCCAGAATGTGCTGATAGATTCCGAGAAACCAGAAGGGCGGGAACCATAACGCGAGCGCTCGCCGCGAGAGGATCAGGTGTGACAGCGCAGTGTAGGCAACCGGATAAAGGAAGAGACAGGAAAGCAGAAGCACCACCGCGAATCCCTGGATCCAAAGCGAGATGCGGCGGAACCAGCGATCGCCGAGAACCGCCAGCAGCAGGGATTCGACGGAGAGGATCAGGGTGGAGCTGAAGATTCCGCTGCAGACGACGGCGATGCAGTGGGCGGCCAGGAAGCGGAAGAGGCTGGGCGGGTCAGTGGCTGCCGGAAGGACCAGGGGTGGAAGGAAGCTGGACGCGAGGATGGCGGCCGCAATCAGCAAAAGAATTGCGGTGACGCGCGCCCGCAGCAGGCGCAGAGGTGGGACCGGAAGCGAGGAGAGAACGAAGACATCCAGGAGGTCGGGGAACAGCAGGTCCCACTGGAAGATGGCAACCAGGCCCATGGCGACCATCGTGTACAGAACGAAGAAATAGTGGTCGCCGGCCCGCTGCCAATCCGTGCGGGGCACGGCTGGAAGATGGTAAGGCGTGTAGAGGTAGAGTGAGAGGACGAATGGCGGAAGTCCGATGACGCATGCGGCCTGGACCAGGCGGGTCTTCGCGTCACCTTCCGCGGAGGCGAGTTCGCTGCCGAAGAAGCGGTCGAGGAAGTGGCGCATGAGAACGCCGAACTGGGTGAGCTTCCGTGAGTCCTCGGGTTCCTGATCGGCGAGGACGCTGAGTGAAAGCACTTCGTCGCGCCTGGGTTTGGCGGGGTTAACGCGGGGCATCGGCCAGCCTCATCAATTCGACGATTTGTCGAGCGGCGGAAAGGGTATCCTGCTGGCGCACGAGCTGGGCGAAGACCTTTTCCAGGGTTGGCAGCTGCATGATCTGGGTGAGCTGGGCGGGCGGCGCGTCGGCGACAATGCGCCCCTGGGAGATGACGATGACGCGATCGCAGAGGTGTTCCACAATTTCCAGGACATGTGAGATATAGAGGACGGATTTGCCGGCGGCGGCGAGCTCACCCAGAAGATCGCGGAAGAGGCGGGAAGAGAGGACATCCAGGCCGGAGAGCGGCTCATCGAAGATCAGCATTCGCGGATCGTGCATGAGCGCCGCCGCCATGAGCACGCGCTGCCGCATGCCTTTGGAGTAGACGGACATCGGTGAAAACCGCCACGACTCCAGCCCGAGAAGCGCCAGCAGCCCTTCGGCCTTCTCGCGGATGGTCTTCTCGGCCAGGCCGCGGAGCCTGCCGACGAGCTGCAGATATTCGAGCGCGGACATCCAGGTGTAGAGGTGAGCTTCTTCGGGAATGTATCCGAAGGAAGCGCGCCAGGAGAGAAGGTCGGAGTGAATGTCCCGGCCGGCGAAAAGAACACGGCCGTCGTCCGGGCGGAGGAGGCCGGTGACGATCTTCACGGTGGTGGATTTGCCGGCGCCGTTGGGCCCAAGGAAACCCACGATTTCGCCGGGAGCGACCTGAAAGTTCACATCGGATACGGCGGGAATGCCGCGATAGCTTCGGTAGAGATGGTCGACCACCAGCACGTCAGGCGCCTCCATGCGCTCTCCCTATGTAGCATACTGTTCTCGGGCTGGTCAACAGAATGCTACATAGGATAGAATGACGTCATGCCCGCGCAACTATCCCACACCGCGGCTATGGTTCTGGAGGCGATCCAGGCAGGCTATATTTACGGTTTCACCCTGATGGAGGTAACGGGACTGCCCAGTGGCACTGTTTATCCGGCGATGCGGCGGCTCGAGCGCGATGGGCTGATCGTGTCGAAATGGGAGCAGCAGTCGATTGCCGATGCGGCACAGCGCCCTCCACGCAAGTATTACCGGCTGACAAAGAACGGACGGTCGACTCTGGATGCAGCGCGGAAGCGATATCCACTTCTGGAGCGGATGATCCCACGTTCGCAGGAGATGGAGCAGGTATGAGCGGCAGGGAAGCGGAGACGGGAGCGCTGGCTCGGTTCGTGGTGAGGATGGCTTCCGGGATGGTGCCGGGCAGCAGCCGGCGCGAATGGCGTGCGGAGTGGCATGGCGAACTCTGCCACGTGTGCCGCACGCGCTCGTGCGATCCGGTGCGGTTTGCGATGGGGGCGTTTCCGGACGCGTTGTGGATCCGGGCGGACGGCTTATCTTTTCGGCAGCTCATTCCACGCGGCTCCGCGGTCCGGTGCCTGGCGGTGCTGTTGTTGCTGGCGGCTGTCGGCCTGCTGCTGTGCGTTGCCCTGCCCGGACCGCGGCGAGCGTTTTCCGCTGTTCGCGATGGAGCGCCGGCGAACCTGGTGGTGATTTCGAGCGACGGATACGCAGGGACGCAGTCGCCCAGCATCTCTCTGGCGCATTACCGGGAATGGCGAGCGAATGGATCGCATCTGTTTAGGCAGGTGGCTTTCTGCCGGCCCGAGGTACGACGCATGCGGCTGGCGCATCATCCTCCGGCGGAGATCGCGGTGGCCGTGGCCAGCGAGAACCTGCTGCGGGTTCTGGGTTTTTCGGGTGCGGAGTCGAGGTCTGGCGAAGGGCGCTTGTTTCTCAGCCGATCCGTTTGGCGAACGCAGTTTCATGCCGACCCCAGGGTGATAGGGCAGGCGGCGACGGTTGACGGAAGCCGGGTAACCATCGCCGGGCTTTTGCCGGAGGGCGGGTGGCACTTGCCCGGCCAGGTGCAGGCCGTTCTGACGGGAGACGGGTTTGGTTCGCTGCCATCCACTGCGAACGGTTACGTCTTCGCGCGGCTCCGGAGTTCGGCGTTTCCGAAAGGGAGCAGCGCCTGGCCATCGTTTTTCGCGGAAGGGAATAACACGCTGCTCGAGTATGAGTGCATTCCCTTTAACTCGATCTTCGAGCAACCGATTGGCATTTTTCTGTTTGCTCTGCTGGCCGCGTGTATCGCGTTGCCGGCGACCACAGCGCTGCGGCTGGGCGATTATCCCGAAGATCGCGGGCGGGTGACGCCGCGAGCCGGTCTGCGCAGGTGGTCGTTTCTTCTGGCGAAGCTGGCGCTGGTTGTCGCGGTGGCGGGCTTATGGTCGTTCGCACTGGCTTATGCGAGCGCGGCTGCCGGCTCCTCGGCTGCGCTCTATATACAGATGGGCACCGCATTTCCTGGGCTGCTCTGCGCATTTCGGTGGGCGCTGCACGATCAGCGGAAGCGCTGTCCGGAATGTCTGCGCCTGTTGTCGAACCCCGCCCGAGTGGGGCAGCCCTCGTGTAACTTCCTCGCATGGTGCGGTACGGAGTGGATGTGCCAGAGCGGCCACGGGCTCCTGCACATTCCTGAATTGCCGACCTGCTGGTTCAGCACGCAGCGGTGGCTCTGCCTGGATGCCTCGTGGGCGAGCCTGTTCCCATCCGGCGGCTCCTGAGCTCACGATCGGCGGACGGTGCTGGCGGATGAGCGGGTTGTGGGCGTGCGCGCAGTGGTGTCGCAGCCCGCGGCTGGCTG
>JAJZJJ010000346.1 GCA_021810175.1 Acidobacteriota bacterium
CGTTCAAGGGGCTGTCCACTTCAATCGCCTTGTCCTGCGATTGAACAAAATCATGCTCAAAAGGTGTGGCCTCTTCCCAGCCCATCCGGCTCAACTTCGCCGAATCCGTCGTCGACGCGCTCGTAATGATGTACCGGAACCGGAAATGACCGCCCTGTTCCGCCCGGTAGTTCGTGTGCCAGTAGTTGTTCATCACGTACGAGAAAATATTCCCCGGCCTCGATCCAAACGACCTCGGCCACGCCCCGCGGTTGATATCCCCCAGTGTCACCAGCGAGGCATCCAGCGGCATCACCGTCGCGGAAACCCCATTCTGCTCCACGGAAACCCAGTGCTGCACGCTGAACCACTCATGCCCCGCCCCGGGATACATATCCTTCGCGGGATCCACCGTTCCGTTCTGAATCTCATACCTGAATTCCGGGCTCGACATCGCAAACGGAAACGCAAAGTACACCGCCTCCTTTGTTCGCACCGCCTTCTTGGTCACATCCTCGATCAGCTCAATCTTTTTCTGGTGGTTAAAGAGCAGCAGTTGCGTTTGCACCTCAGGTGTATTCACATCCGAGCTTTCCATCACCGCGCGCCATCCCCACGGCGTGCGCTCCACGGAAATCAGCCGGCCATTCGCCGCTCCGTGAATATCTAACTGCGGCTCCGGAGAAACCGCCCGGTATTGCAGAATGCTGTTCGGCCCATGATCGCCTCCCGTCACGTAGAGATACTGTCCAAAGCGATAGGGACTCCGCTCGTTCACCAGTTCCTTGCCCAGTTGCTTGTCATAAATGCTGCGAATCGCCCCCGTCTCCGGATCGAGCGTCACGCGGTAATACGGCGTCTCCAACGTCAGCGCATGGCTCACAGCCGGCGTCGCCGCTGTCGCCTTTGCCTCGCGCAGGTGGTAGACCTTGTACCCAAGCGGCGGCACATCTGAAGCAAGAAATTCCACGCGTCGAAAGTCCCTGTATTGGTGCAGCACAAAGTACGGCGCCACTTTGCCCGTCACGCGATCCACAATCTCCTGGCCGTTGTCCAGATCCACCTTCACCAGGTCGCTGCGCCGCCAGTTCAGCGGATTAAAGACAACCAGGTTCCCCGGTCCCACGTCCATCGAATACACCAGGCTGTCCATCGCGCTGCGCGCAATCTGAGTCCGCTGCAACTCAGCATCCACCGCATGCGAATCCTTCTTCTTCAGCTGGTCGATCGCCTCCTGGCTATCAGGATCAGAAACGCTGTTCCACGAATCCCACGTGTGCTCGTCCATCAGCACCATGTTGTCCCACATCCGCGTCAGCTCATGCTGATCCGCCGCCTGCCCCGGATTCACCAGCGAATTCAGCGTCGCCAGCTTTTCGGCCGAAGGCGCACGCGCTTCATTCACTCGTTCGATCGCCGCATAATATCCATCGGACGCGATGCCGTCTTCCCAGTACGGCCCGCCGTCGCCGCGCACCGTGGGAATATCACTCCCAAACTGCTTCGCTATATTCTTCAGCGCATGATGAAACCCTGAGTATTCGATATGCGGATACGCGAACACCTTGTTCCACTTGCCTGCCAGCGCTGCCTGCTGCGGAAAGAGATCGGTATTCTCCACCTGCGTGCCATACACAATCACAGAGTTCGCGCGATACCCCGGGTGTTCATACATCTGCAGAAACAGCGGCACGGTTTCTTCGCCCGCGGCAACATGTGGCGGCAGCCCAAACAGAAACTGCATCTGCATGTAGTGCCGCGAATACCAGAACAGCACCTTGCCGCCATCCGGCCCTTCCCAGTACATCGGCGAGTGCTCATTCAAATGTCCCTGCAGCAGCACCGGCGCGCGATCGTTATTGGAGGCCGCGACAAAATAGTGAATTCCCGCCGCCGCCAGGATCGAAGGATACGACCACGTGTACGAAGGCACGTCCGTAATGTTGGCGTAATTGAACGGCGTATCGTGAATGCGGCTGAAATCCGCGCTCGGATAAAGCGACCGAATCAGCGTCTCCGCCGTCGGGAAACCAGTCAGCAGATTGCAGTACTGCGCCGGAACAAAAATATGCCGCTCACGAATCGCATCAATCAGTTGCTGCTGCTTGGCCGGCGTCCGCAACTTCATATACTGGGCCACCGACCATGAGCCGTCCGTACTGTAGCGAAAAGACGGATGCTTCGCGATCAGCCCCATCGCCTCATCCAGAATCCGGCTGTGAATCGCCGCAACCTTCGCCTGGTAATCCGTGTATCCCAAATCCAGATGAACCAGCGGGACCAGGTATAAGGTCCATTTCTTCTGCGGATCAATCGTCTGTGTCAGGCGCACCCCATGCCCGCCTGCGCGCAGGCTCATATGTGCCACCGTCGCGGCCGAAAACTCCGGAACCCAGAAGCTCAACCGGGCTTCGCCAAACGCATTCGGCGAAGAGATGGTCTGCCGGTAGCTATGGCCTGCGATTTCCAGTTCGGCATATCCCGTATGCAGCGGGCGGGGCGAACGCACAAATAGATCCACCCGCTCCCGCAGAACACCATCACGCTGCTCATAAAAAATCGTCGGTTGCAGTCTGGCGGTCAGGCGCGCCTGGTAGGCTGATATTCGATCCAGAGAAATCGCGTCATAAGTCAATCCCGCATCAGACACATCGGTCTTGTGTTCACCCAACGCCTGCAGAGAAATCGCATTCTCCCCCATATGCAGCGCGCTTCCCGGCAGCTCTATCTCGACTTCTGCCTCGGAATAGACAGGATCAAATGCGTCCACCGTGTCACCCATCGCGTTATTCAGCTTGGGGTGCAGATAGAAATCGCCCACGCGCCCATTCACCGCAACCCTCAGGATGGGAACGCTCGGCTGCTCCACCAAAAGAGACACATGCAGCCGCCACGCCCGCGAAAGACGATCGATCCTGAACCGGATCGTCCGTGGCTCGGTCGCGGGGCTCGGCTTCGCCGAAGGCAGCAGAGCTTGCTCATACCCTGGCCAGTCCTGCGAAGCTTTGCTCTCACCAACCGTAAAGACCACCGGCTGCGCGTCCGAGCCGCCAAACTCCGCTGACGAGCCGTTGAACACCCCGATGCGCCACACATTTTGCTCACTGGCAGCCGCCTTGTGAGGCATCGCAAAGGCACATGGCAGCACGAGCAGTTGCACCACGCAGGCGGCAAGACAAACAAATTTCCTGTTCATATCGACTCGAAAACAAAGCTTTTTTGATTGCGCCGCCATACTAATCCCCCGGCGAATCTCCCAGCAACCTCAACCTCGCAACATCCTCGGCCCGCAAATTCCCGGCTTCACGGGCACAGCCGGCGCTAACTCCCGCCATCAGCAGCACTTGTCCGCGTCTTTGCCCGCAATGGGATAATTAAGTTGGGTGCATTTGCTCCCAGCCGCCTTGTCCTCACAGGGTGGCCCATCGAGGCTTTTGGGTTTGAACGATCAAATCATCATCCGCGGCGCGCGGACCCACAATCTCAAAAACATCGACTGCGCCATCCCTCACGGGCAGCTCACTGTCGTCACCGGCGTTTCCGGCTCCGGTAAGTCCTCGCTCGCCTTCGATACCGTCTACGCTGAGGGTCAGCGCCGCTACGTCGAATCCCTTTCCGCCTACGCCCGCCAATTCCTGGAGCGAATGGAAAAGCCCGACGTCGACTTCATCGATGGCCTCGCGCCCGCCGTCGCCATCCGCCAAAAGAACACCACCCGTAATCCCCGCTCCACCGTCGCCACCGCGACGGAAATCTACGACTACCTCCGCTTGCTTTACGCCCGCTGCGGCACCGTCCACTGTATCGTCTGTGACGGCATCGTTCGCCGCGACTCCGTTGACGAAATCGCCGCCGCCATCCTCGCACTCGCCGAAGGCACCCGCCTCTACGCGCTCTTTCCCGTCGCGCCGGCAGCCGCGTCCACACCGGAACTCACCGAATCCGCCCCGGAAAAAACCTCCATCAAGCGCCAGCGCACCACCGCCGCAAAAAAGACCACAGCCAAAGCCGCCAAAAAGACGGCCCCCGCCGCATCTCCACTCACTGACGCTCTCAAGGATCGCCTGGCCGAGCTCCGCAAGCGCGGTTTCAACCGCCTCTATCAGAACAACAATATCTACGAGTTCTCCACCCCCGAATCCCTCCTCGAAATCGACTTCACCCAGCCCGTCTACGTTCTCGTCGACCGCCTCGTCGTTTCCGCCGACAACCGCGCCCGCATCGTCGACGCCGCTGAAATCGGCTACCGCGAATCCGGCGAAATCCTTTACGAAATCCTCTCTCGCGACCCCGAACCCAACTCGCTCGCTCCGCAGCGGCTGCGCTTCTCCGCCGCCTTCGAGTGCAAAACCTGCCACCGTGTCTACCGCGAGCCTGAGCCGCGCCTCTTCTCCTTCAACAACCCCTACGGCGCATGCCCCCGTTGCCAGGGCTTTGGCAACACCATCGACTTCGACCTCGCGCTCATCATTCCCGACCCATCGCGCACGCTCTCCGAGGGCGCCATCGATCCCTGGAACCGCCCCAAGTACCGCGCCTGGAACACCGAACTCCGCCGCGCA
>JAJZJJ010000347.1 GCA_021810175.1 Acidobacteriota bacterium
GCGTAACAAGCAGGCGAGAATCGCGCTGACGTACATCTACGGGATTGGCGATCCGCGCGCGGCGAAGATTCTGGCTGCGGCGAACGTGGATCCATTCCGGAAGATTCAGGAGCTCGGCGAAGACGAAGTCAACCGCATCCGTCAGGTCATTGAAGAGCAGGGCGATGTGGAAGGGGATCTGCGCAAGGATGTGGGAATGCACATCAAGCGGCTGATCGACATCCAGTCGTACCGGGGTCTGCGGCATCGCCGCGGCCTGCCTGTACGGGGACAGCGCACGCACACCAATGCCCGGACCCGTAAGGGACCGCGCAAGGGCACAGTGGCCAACAAGAAGAAAGCGACGGCGAAGACCTAATGGCAAAAGCACAGGGCAGCGCCAAGACCGGCAAGGGCGCGAGGAACAAGAAGTTCAAGAAGCGGGAGCGCAAGAATGTGCCGTACGGCGTGGTGCACATTCAGGCTTCGTTCAACAACACGATTGTGACGATCACGGACCAGCAGGGGAACACGATTTCCTGGAAGAGCTCGGGCTCGCTGGGGTTCCGCGGATCGCGCAAGGGCACTCCGTTTGCCGCGCAGCAGGCGGCGATGAATGCGGCCAACATGGCGCGGGATCACGGTCTGCGCTCAGTGGACGTGCGGGTGGCTGGACCGGGTTCGGGCCGCGAATCAGCGGTGCGTGCTCTGGCAGCCGCAGGCATCGATGTGCGGTCGATCCGGGACGTAACGCCGGTTCCGCACAACGGGTGCCGTCCGCCGAAGCGTCGCAGGGTATAAGGGCACGAGCGCGCGCCGGGAGCGGGGGATAACTCCGCTGCCCGGTGCGTGCTGTAAACTACAGATGGACCGGGATGAAGGACGCGTTCCGTAAACCGGTCGGCCTCTGAATCAAGGAGAATGCATTGGCACGTTATACGGGAGCAGTCTGCCGCCTTTGCCGGCGCGAAGGCATGAAGTTGTTTCTGAAGGGCACTAAGTGCACCAGCGACAAGTGTCCGATTGAGAAGCGCAATTTTGCGCCTGGGCAGCACGGGCGGGACCGCAAGGCGAAGATCGTGGGCTACGGCCTGCAGCTGCGCGAGAAGCAGAAGGCGCGGCGCATCTATTTCACGCTCGAAGGGCAGTTCCGCGACTACTACGAAAAGGCCGCACGGACGCCGGGTGTTACCGGCGAACTGCTGCTGCAGCAGCTGGAGCGGCGTCTGGACAATGTGGCTTTCCGGCTGGGTTATGCCAGCTCGCGGCGGCAGGCGCGTCAGCTGGTGCGTCACGGCCACGTGGAAGTGAACGGGCGGAAGGTGAACATTCCCTCCTTTCAGGTGAGCGTCGGCGATGAGATCAAAATTCGGGCGAACAGCGAAAAGCTGAGCGTGGTGGAAATTTCGCGGGAGCTTGCCAGCCATGCGGCGGCGCCGGCGTGGCTGTCATCAGATCCGAACAGCCTGAGCGGGAAGGTGCTGTCGCTGCCGAAGCGCGAAGACATCAACCTGCCGGTGAACGAGCAGCTGATCGTCGAACTGTATTCGAAGTAAGGGGCAGGTGCGGTCCGAAGAGGGCCGCGCCGGCTCGCATCAGGTTTTCGGCCGGATTGCCGGCCGGATGGAAGGACCGCGGAAGAGCGCGGACAACTCAACACCCAGGAGAAACGGTCTGGCCGCCGCAAAATGCTTCGCGGCGCTGCCGGGCACGAAAGGTGAATGGATATGCTGTGGAGAGGATTTCAAAAACCGAAGCGGCTGGTGGTGGACTCGGAGTCGCTGACAGAAACCTATGGCAAGTTCAGTGCGCAGCCGTTTGAGCGCGGATTCGGAACCACGATCGGTAATGCGCTGCGGCGCACGCTGCTTTCGTCCATTGAGGGCGCGGCGGTGACAGCCGTGCGGATCGAAGGAGTTCTGCACGAATTCCAGTCGATCACGGGCGTGGTGGAAGATGCGACCGACATTCTGCTGAACCTGAAGCAGGTTCCGTTTAAGCTGAACGGCGATGGGCCGAAGGCGCTCTATCTGAATGCGGATCAGCCGGGACCGGTGACCGCTGGGATGATTGAGGCGGACGGCGACGTTGAAATTCTCGACAAGGATGTCTATCTCGCCACGGTGAGCGAAGGTGGGCGGCTGAACATGGAAATGCGGCTGAAGCGGGGCCGCGGATATATTTCCGCCGACAAGAACTTCGACTCCGATCTGGGGATTGGATTTATTCCGGTGGATTCGGTGCATTCGCCGGTGCGGAAGGTGAACTTCACGGTGGATGCGGCGCGTCTGGGTCAGATCACGGACTACGACAAGCTGACGCTGGAGGTTTACACGAACGGTTCGGTGCTGCCGGCGGACGCGATTGGTCTGGCTGCGAAGCTGCTCAAGGATCACATGAGCATCTTCATCAACTTCGAGGAAGAGATTGAAGCCGACAGCCATGCCGAGGACGGCCGGGTTCAGCTGAAGAACGAGAATCTGAACCGCTCGGTGGAAGAACTGGAACTGAGCGTTCGCAGCTACAACTGCCTGAAGAACGCGAACATTCAGACGATCGGCGAGCTGGTGCAGAAGACCGAAGCCGAGATGCTGAAGACGAAGAACTTCGGGCGGAAGTCGCTGAACGAGATCAAGGAAATCCTCGCGCAGATGGGGCTTTCGCTGGGCATGCGGATCGACGAGCAGGGCAACGCAGTGCCAGGGCCGACGTCGGTGCTGCCGGCCGCGCAGCTGGCCGCCAGCTACGGGCGCTTCGACGAGGACGATGAAGACGGACTGGATTCGGATATTCCGCTCCAGACTGAGACCGAGAACTTCTAACAAGAGAGAAACGGACTTCGGGCGGAGCCACGGCTGTGCCCGAAGAGCCGACGAGACAGAGAGAGCGCCATGCGTCATCGCAATGCAGGTTACAAACTGGGACGGAACACGAGCCATCGCCGCGCGCTGCTGCGGAATCTGACGACGTCCATACTGATGGAGGATCGCGTGGTCACGACGGTGGCCAAGGCCAAAGCCGTGCGGCCTCATGTGGAGAAAATGATCACGCTGGGCAAGCGGGGCGACCTGCATGCGCGGCGGCAGGCGCTGGCGTTTCTGCAGACGGATAACGCAGTGACGCGGCTGTTCGACACGGTGGCGCCGCGGTACGGCGACCGCAACGGAGGATATGTGCGCATTATGCGGGCAGGCTTCCAGCGTGGCGACGGCGCGGAAAAGGCGTTTATCGAACTGGTGGATGCCGAGCAGGTTCTGGACGAGAAGCGCCAGAAGCGCGCGGAAGCCCGCACGAAGCGCCGCGAAGAGATGCAGAAGGCCATGGCCGAGCAGGAAGCGGCACAGGGCGGCGGCGAAGAGCGCGCTTCCTGAACCATCTCCAATTAAAACAGAAAGCGCACCCGGTAGCGGGTGCGTTTTCTATCTGAAGCCCAAGATGCCGCTTCTTCGCGAAGCAGCTTAGGGCAAGCGGCGGACGTAGATGCCTCCCCAGCTCTCTGAAGTTAAGGGATCGAGCATGCTGGCAGTGATGACCACCCACCCCATGCGCAGCCCCTCGCGCTCTATGCCCACGGAAGAAATGAATGACCCGACAGGAGCTTCGGGATCGAGCGCCCTGCCAGTCATGGTGGTGTCAGCGAGCGTCGCGATGGATTTGAGTGCGGTCGAGCTGACGGCATAGATTCCGTCGACAGTGCCTTCGCGGGCCTTGAAGACAACCTGAAAACGAAGGAGGCCGGACGCTGCCGCGAATGCGGAGGAGCGCCAGCGCGCAGGCTCACCATCCTGGCTGCCCTCGCTGCCGGGAGCTTTCCCTGAAAAAGTCCAGTAGAGAAAATCGTCGAAGTCGGATGGCGATTTGGATATGGGAGTGGTGCGGCGGGTTAGCGTGTCATAGACGAAGATGCCCTGGTGGATGGGCACTTTCGCAAGATAGCCATTCGGATACTGCTGGTTACAGTAGGTGATGAGGTCCTTGTTGCCATCGGTGGGGCAGGTGAGCGTCAGGTCTCTGGTCTCACCGCCCCATGCACCCCAGAAGGAGACAAATCGGCCGTCGAACCCGAGGCTTTCGCCAAAGCGGTTAAATCCAGTGCCGCCGGGTTCTCCCGGAACCTGATCGCCGATGCCCACCAGAGTTCGGAGAGCGGGAGACGCAGCGATGGGGGCCAGATAGATTCCGCCGAAGGATGGGTTGTCTTCGTTATCGAAGCCGGCGAAGACCATCATGCCCAGAGCGGCGCTCGGGGGGGCCGTGGATCCGAAGGTAAGGTTCTGTGTGTTCGGCTGGTTGGGTATGCGTGTGTTGGTGTTGGCGATGAGTTGGGTGACGGCAGAACCCCGCTGGGTAAGAGGATTGCGGAAATATACTCCCGTCTTACTCAATCCGCCTTCGGTGTAATTTCCCTTAAAGACAACGAGATTTCCACTGATGGCTGGCGCCCCAGGGAACTGATCGAATTTGGTGCCGACCTGAGCGCCGGGGACCTGAAAATATTGATAGCCCGGAACAGGTCCCAGTTGAGAGGCGGCAACGAGCGGGCCCTGTCTT
>JAJZJJ010000348.1 GCA_021810175.1 Acidobacteriota bacterium
TCAGAGCGCTTTTTTCACCCCCGAGAACCGGCAACCAGAGGTCAAAACGCGCGTCCATCCAATCAAATCAATCACATACCCACAAAAACATAGGGTGTTAACGAATCAATAACGGGCACACCGCCCAATAAAATCAAAGACTTCCCCACAAAAACCATAGGGGTCTCGAAATGCCTTTCGGCGCCCCCAAAGCAAAACGGCCAGCGGCAAAGCCGCTGACCGTCTCATACTTCGTTAATCCAATGTTGGTGCCGAAGGCGCGTTAGACCTTGCGGCAGCGCCTACTTCACCAGCTTCTCCGTCAGCGAGTGGTGAAACGCCAGTTCGATCAGCGTCCGCTGCTCCATCTCGTGCGCCTTCGCCGAACCTGTCGCCGGAGTCGCCGACGCCGACCGCTTCACGCTCAGCACCTGGCGCCCGCGTGCCAGCCGGCGCAGCCTTGGCATCACAAACGAGTGCGCGCCCATGTTCTCCGGCTCCTCCTGCACCCACACCAGCTCGTGGGCATTGGGATGAGCCTCAATCGCAGCCGCCAGCTCCGCCTCCGGCCACGGATACATCTGGTCGAGAAACAGGATGCCCGTCTTATCGTCCTTCCGCTTCTTCCGCTCCATCCGCAGCTCGTGGCCGATCTTGCCCGTGCACAGCAGCAGCCGCTCCGCATCCTGCACCTCGGTTTCAGGAAGCACCGGCAAAAACCGCTCCCGGGTAAACTCCTCCACCCCGGAAACCGCATCCGGATGCCGCAGCATGCTCTTCGGCGTGAACAGCACCAGCGGCTTCTTCCACTGCCGCAGCGCCTGTCGCCGCAGAAGGTGGAAGTACTGGGCCGCATTCGACGGCTGGCACACCTGTATGTTGTCCCGCGCCGTCAGTTGCAGATACCGCTCCACGCGCGCGCTCGAGTGCTCCGGCCCCTGGCCTTCGTACCCATGCGGCAGCAGCATAACCATCCCGCTCAGCAGCCCCCACTTGTCCTCGGCAGAGCTCACGAACTGGTCGATGATAATCTGCGCTCCGTTCGCAAAATCGCCAAACTGCGCCTCCCACAGCACCAGCGTCTCCGGATAATCCCGGCTGTACCCGTACTCGAAACCCAGCACCCCGGCCTCTGACAGCGTCGAGTTGTAAACGTCATACGGCGCCTGCCCCTCCGCCAGGTGATTCAGCGGAATCCACAGGCTCTCATCCTCAATATCCACCAACACGCTGTGCCGGTGGTTGAACGTCCCGCGCTGGCTGTCCTGCCCGGTCAGCCGCACCGGAGTCCCCGCCGTCACCAGCGAGCCAAACGCCAGCGCTTCGGCCATCCCATAGTCAAACGGCCGCTTGCCCTCGGTCATCTCGCGCCGCTGCTCCAGCAGCTTCTGGATCTTCGCATGAATGTGGAACCCGTCCGGATAGCTCGTCAGACCCACGCCCAGCCGCTCAATCTCCTCGCGGCTCAGCCCGGTCTCCACCTCGTACTCAGCCTTGTACGGTCCACCCTTATAAGGATCCCAGTACGGCGGCAGCGTCGCCACCACCGGCTTCTTCTCCATCTTGGTCGCCGCACGCTGGGCCTCGCCAAACTCGTGCTGCAGCTCCTTCACCCGCTCCGTAACATCCACGCCAATCCGCTTCGCGTAGATCTCATACAGCGCCGGATGCTCCTTGATCTTCGCGTACCGCAGCGGCTGTGTAATCGTCGGATCGTCCACCTCGCTGTGCCCGTGCCGCCGGTACCCAATCAGATCCACCACCACGTCCGACCCAAACGTGTACCGGTATTCCGCCGCCAGCGCCGCAATCCGCACCACCGCGTCCGGGTCCTCGGCATTCACGTGGAAAATCGGAATCGGCAGCCGCTTCGCCAGATCCGAAGCATACCGGGACGAGTTCGACTCCTCCGGCTCCGCCGTAAACCCGATCAGGTTGTTCACAATCACGTGGATCGAACCACCCACGCTGAAGCCGTCCACGTTGCCCAGGTTCAGCGTCTCCGCCCATATCCCCTGTCCTGCAAACGCCGCGTCTCCGTGGATCGTCACCAGCAGCACGCCCTCTTCGCCGTCCGCGCCTTCCTGCCGCTCCATGCGAATCTGCTTGGCCTTCGTGCGACCCATCGCAATCGGATCAATCGCTTCCAGGTGGCTCGGGTTCGACGCCAGGTGCAGCGCCATCGTCTCGCCCGTCCGCACCTTCACCTCTGACGTCGCGCCCACGTGATACTTCACGTCGCCGCCGCCAAGGATGCTCCGCGGGTCCACATCCTCAAACTTCGCAAAGATGTCCACCGCCGGCTTCTCAAACGTATTCACCATCACGTTCAGCCGCCCGCGATGACTCATGCCCATCAGGCACTTCGTCGCGCCCAGTTCCGCCGCGCGATCCAGCAGCTCATCCAGAAACGGAATCAGCGCCGTCACGCCTTCCAGCGAAAACCGCTTCGTCCCCAGGTAGCGCGACTGAATCACCTGCTCAAAAATATCGGCGCGCGTCAGGTCTTCCAGAATCCGTCTCCGCACGTCGTCCGACAACTCCGGCGCGGGATCTGCCTCCATGCGTTCCTGAATCCAGCGGCGACGATCCGCCGAAGGAATATGCATGTATTC
This sequence comes from Acidobacteriota bacterium, assembly GCA_021810175.1. Next base: position 2,595 of record JAJZJJ010000348.1, read on the forward strand.
CACGCCAACGGTCCCGCAATAGTACCGGCGGGCTTCTTCGGCGTCACGCCCGGTCGCAGCCCAGGCTTCAATCGGTGCAGGCTCAAGGTACTGGCCCAACGGATCTAGCTGGGCTTCCAGGTACCCCCAGCGGCGGTAGTGGTCAAAGATTCGTTCGCGTTGATAGACAGCAAGGGCGTCAGTCGGATTCAGGTCCAGTTTGGTAGCACTCATAAGTGATTGGAAGCTGGCACCGCGAAAATCCCGCGTACGCGCGATGCGCAACTCTTTATTTTACTCCGCCCGGCGCTTTCTCACAGACCGCGCGGCAAATTGCGCATCGCTTTCCCACCACTCGAATTGCAGAAGTCGACAACTCTACCGTGTCACCTTCAGCATCACCACACCATGGCCCGGAAGCTCGACCGTGTAGTCTCCATTCGTCGCCTTCACATCCTCGTGCTTCCACAAATCGCGCATCCGCGCATCTGCCGGAAATCCGATCATCGACAGCTTGAAGGTCATCACGTGCGGGTTATAGCTCGTGTTGAATAGCCCCACCGCTTTGGCTCCGCCCTCCAGCGGCTTCACCCACACCTGCAGCGGTCCCTGCTCCCAGATCCGATTCCCTTCCTTGCCCAGCCGGTCCTGGTCCACCGCAATCACTTCGCGATTCGTCAGAATCGACACCGTCGCCGGCGTCATCTTCGACAGGTCATTGCCCGCAATCAGAGGCGCTGCCAGAATCGCCCATAGCGACATGTGCGTGCGATACTCCTCATTCGTCATGCCGCCGTTGCCGATCTCCAGCATGTCCGGATCATTCCAGTGCCCCGGCCCGGCAAACTTCCCAAGCCCCGCCTGCGTAAACCCGATATGCGCCATCCGCGCATAATTGTCCTGAATATCGCCCGTCGTGCGCCACAGATTCCCGCCTACACCCGCGCCCCACTTCCATACCGACGTCGTCCCGTACTGGCACAGGCTGAACACAATCGGCCGGCCCGTCGCCACCAGCGCCTTGTGCATCTTCTCGTACGCCGCTTCCTGCATCGCACGCTGCTTCGCGAGATTGCTCCCGGCTTCCTTATGGATAATCTCGCCATAACTGCACAGGTCGTACTTCAGATAATCCACGCCCCACTTCGCATACGTCTCCGCATCCTGCCTCACATGCCCATAGCTGCCCGTATATCCGGCACATGTCTTCGGCCCGGGCGAAGAATAAATCCCAAACTTCAGCCCCAGCGAATGTACATACTTCACCAGCCCGGGCATATCCGGAAACTTGCTGTTCGGCTCAATGAACCCCTGCGCATTCCGCTTCCCCTGCCACGTGTCGTCAATAATGATGTACTTGTACCCGGCCGCGGCCATCCCGCTCGTCACCATCGCCTTGGCTGCCGCTTTCACATCGGCCTCATCCACATGAGTCCCAAAGTGATTCCAGCTGTTCCAACCCATCGGCGGCGTCGGCGACAGCTCCGCGGCTGTCGGATACGGCTTCTGCGCATAAAGCGCGGACGTCACAAGCAATGCAGCTCCCAATACCCCAATACGGCGCAATAATTTCACAGCGATCTCCTCACATAGGCATTTGCGGTGCGTAAGGAGTGTACGAACGCAGCTCACCTCCGTGCAAGCGTTTGCATGGCTGCGCATAATCCCGGCCGGAACGCACCCTCCTCCAGCAACGGATTGCGCCTGCTCGCTCACCGGCAACGCCGTGTGCGGCGCCCCGTTCCGCGGCATTTACGCCATCTCAGGCGGATGGTAAACTCATGAAACAACGCGGGCGCATCTCGTACGTGCGGAGAGGTGGCGGAGCCCGGTTGAACGCACCTGACTCGAAATATCAATTTTCGACCCCTGCATCCAATCGCATCCAATCGCACCGACCCGCATATCAACTTCAAAATAAATGATTTAGATCGATTCCCAGTGAAGAG
>JAJZJJ010000349.1 GCA_021810175.1 Acidobacteriota bacterium
CACCACTGTCGCCTGCGTCGCATTCGCAGGCCCTGTCGCCACAGCCGGCGTCTGTGCCTGCGCCAGAGCCAGAGTTTGTGCCCACGCCAGGCTCCCGGCGCAGAAAACCGCCAGCGCTGGCAGCAGGAACATCCTTCTATGAATTCGCATCTTCGGTCGCAATATGGCTTGCATGAACACTCTCGATGGCCCTGCCCGTTGCAACGGTTCTCCAAGTTAAGTTTCACTTTACGCTAGAGGCTGTAAAGGCTCGCGACGCTGCTCGCCTTAATAGTGTTAACAGGCCCTAGCAATCCGCTTGCCGACCGGGCTCCATCTCCGCGTCAAATCCAACTTTGGTCTTGCCCTCGCTCGCTTTGGCCCGATTCCACTGCGTTACAATCGCCTCGTATATCGCTTCGATCGCTCAAATCCGCCCCTTGGAACGCAATCATTACTTGTGGCACGCATCATACCGTTTCCGTCGCACCTGTTGGACGTCCCCGAACCCGGCAGGGATGTATCCGCCCGCCGTACGCTCCCTCAGCCGCAAACGCTCGTGCGTTTCCGCCTTCCACTCCATCCCGGCCCGGCCCCGTATGCGCTTTGCTGATTTTTTCCGCTGCGCCGCCCTCGCCGCCTGCTTCTTTCTTGTGCTTGCAGTTTCGGCCCAGCGTGTAAATAATACCCACCCCATGTTCCAAACCGTCTCGCCCCTTGGTGCGGCTTCCAACTTCGTGGTTGTCATTGACGCCGCACATGGTGGCTCCGATCTCGGCGCCCGGCTCTCGCCGGCTTTGGATGAAAAAACTGTCACTCTCGCCCTTGCCCGGCGCCTGCGGTCATTGCTCGCCGCCCACGGCATCTCCGTCGTCATGACGCGCACGGGCGACACCGCCCTTCCCATGGCCACCCGCGCCGGCATCGCCAATCACGCCCACGCCGCTGCCTGTCTCATCCTGCATGCCACCGATAGCGGCGTCGGCGTTCATCTCTTCACTTCATCGCTCTCCCCCGCGCCTCGACCAGAAATCCCCGCGTGGGGCACGGCGCAGGCGGGCTATATCCACCAGAGCGTGCGCCTCTCCTCCGATGTCGATGCCGCATTCATCCACACCACTGTCCCTGTCATTGTCGGACGCACCTTCCTCCAGCCGCTCGACAATCTGACTTGCCCCGCCCTCGCCATCGAACTCGCACCCAAACCCTCCAGCACCCTGACCAGCGCAAAATCCGTCGACAACCCCGGCTATCAGTCCACCGTCCTCAACGCTATCGTCACCGGCATCCTCCAATGGCAGCAGGACTGGAGCCACCAACCATGATCTCCCGCATCGGACAATGGCTCGTCCTGGTCTTGTTCGTGGCTTGTATCGCCATGGCCGCCATTCTTATCCGTACCCGCCAGCGCGCTCACGATCGCCTCGAAGCGCCGCTCACCAGTTCGGTGCCTCTCTCGCAAACCCCGGACGAGCCTCGAGTCTCAGTCACCCTCATGATGCCTGACGACAAAACCGGCTCTCTTGACCCCATTTCGGAAACACTCGCCCTGCCCCAGGACGAAAGCGCCCGCGCACAGGCGCTCATTGACCAGCTCATCGCAAGTTGGCGCGCGCCGGGTTCGCCTCATCCAATCAAAGCCTCAGCCGGAGTCGACAGCGTCTTTCTCATGCCTGTCCCCGGCGAGCCCGGCAGCCAGCTCGCCATCGTCAATTTCGATGCAGCCTTCCCGCTCGCCCAGCCCTCCGGCATCGAGCCGGAAACTCTCACCCTGCTCTCCATCATCCAGACCCTGCACGAAAACATCCCGTCCATCACTGAGGTCCGCTTCCTCGTCAACGGCCAGCCCGGCGCCACGCTCGCAGGCCACGCCGACCTCATGCGCACCTATCTGGCCGAAAGCACCGTTCCCGGGTCAAAATCGTAACAGCATGTCTCATCCTTCCTCCCATCCACGTCGCATCGGCGTCTTCGACTCCGGCTTCGGCGGACTCACCGTCCTCGAGGCCATGCTCCGCCAGCTTCCCGCCGCCGAATTCCTCTACCTCGGCGATACTGCGCGCCTGCCTTACGGCGCAAAATCCCGCGAAACCGTCGCCCGCTACGCCGTCTCCAGCGCCGAATTCCTCCTCGCCCAGGGCGCAGAATACCTCGTCATTGCCTGCAATACCGCCTCAGCCCTCGCACTCGACGCCATCCGTGCTGCGGTCCCGGTGCCCGTTCTCGGAGTCGTTGAAACCGGCGCCAATGCTGCTCAGACCCATTCCCGCTCCGGCGATGTCATGGTCATCGCCACCGCCGCCACGGTGGAAAGCCACGCCTACCTGGCCGCCTGCCGCGAACGCAAGCTTCGCGCCATTGAGAAAGCCTGCCCGTTGCTCGTCCCGCTTGTCGAAGAAGGCTGGATCGACCACCCCGTCACCCGCGAAGTCCTCAACATCTACTTCTCCGAACTGCTCGATCAGGCCCGTGTTGCCGCCCTTGAACCCGACACACTTCTGCTCGGCTGCACCCATTACCCCCTCTTGCGCAGGCAGATCGAAAACGCCCTGCCCCGTTCCATCCGCGTCATCGACTCAGCCGAAGTCACCGCCGCGCAGGTTGCCGCCTCTGTTCGCGTCCCAGGCGGCGGCGCTGCACCTCCGGCTCCGCACTTCTTCGCCACCGATTCCCCGGAAAAGTTCCGCCGTCTCGGCAGCCGCTTCCTCGGCCAGCCCATCCACCACGTCGAGCTCATCGATCTTGAATCTTCCACCCCAGGTTGATTCTCACGGCTGGTATCCTTTGGGATGTTGGAGGTAAGGAGATTCCATGATTGATCTTCACGGTCGCGTTGCTGTCATCTTCGGGCTTGCGAACCAGCGCAGCATCGCCTGGGGCATTGCCCAACAGCTGCATGCCGCTGGCGCTACGCTCGCCATCAGCTATCAGAATGAGCGCATGCGCGCCGAGGCCGAGGGCCTCATTCAGGAACTGCCCGGCGCCGAGGCCTTCCAGTGCGATGTCTCAAGCGACGAGGAAATCGACCGGGTCTTCGCCCAGCTCAAAGAGCGCTTTGGCCAGCTTCACATCCTCGTGCACGCGGTCGCCTTCGCCCCTGCAGACGCACTGAGGAACGACTTTTTGCTCACCTCTCGCGAAGCTTTCCGCGTCGCCCACGATGTCAGCGTCTACTCGCTCATCGCACTCAGCCGCGCCGCCGCACCGCTCATGACCGAGGGCGGCAGCATCATCACGCTCAGCTACTATGGCGCCGAAAAAGTCGCCCCACACTACAACGTCATGGGCGTCGCCAAAGCCTCGCTCGAGGCCACCGTACGCTATCTCGCCGCCGATCTCGGCAAGCAGAACGTCCGTGTCAATGCCATCTCCGCCGGCCCCATCAAGACCCTCGCCGCGCGCGGGATCGGCGGCCTCAGCGAAATGCTCCGAATTCACGCCGAACGCGCCCCGCTCCATCGCAATACTGACCAGTTGGAAGTCGGCGCAACGGCCGCGTTTCTCGCCTCTGATCTGGCCAGCGGCATTACCGGGGAAACCATCTACGTCGACAGCGGATTCAATATCATGGCTTGACACGCAATCTATACAAAACAGATGAGGCGCCCTCGCGGCGCCTCTTTTACTTTCCGGTTTCAGTTGAAATCTACGCCTGCACGCCCGCCAGCACAAACACCAGCGGCGCATTCCAGTTGATTGCGATCTCATTCATGCTGTAAGCCTGCCACTTGTCCACCCACATCCGCATCGGCGCCTGCTGCGGCACCTGCTTCGCTGTTGGGTCCGCCGGATGCCGGTTTGGCCCGCCCGAAAGCAGCCCAGGCCACGGTGCCGTAATCCCATCCGCCACGCTGGGCCGGTGATGCGGATGCTGGAACGGATTCGTCCCCACCTGCGTCACCCACGACACGCCAAAACAATTCCGCCCGAGCAGATAATCCAGGTTCGCAAGCGCCGCGTTGCGATAATTGCCCTCCCGATGGAAGCGATCCGCAATCATCAGCAGCAGCCCTTGATTGCCGGCGACGCCATTGGACCCCCAGACATAATCCTGCGCCGCCAGCGTCTGCCCATATCCGTTCTTGCAGCCCTGCGCCGCCAGCGCATCCGCTGTCGCAATCGTCGCATTCTTGATCTGCTCCACCACCTGCGCCTTCCCTCCACGCTTCGCCAGCGCGTAGGTCCACCATGCCATCGACGCCACATTGCCCCAGTCCGGAACGCCGATCTGCAGTGTCCCAGGCATCTGCTTCAGCAGGGCGTCTTCATATCGTGCATCGCCCGTCGTCCGCCAAAGCTCGGCACTGGCCCATTTCAACTCATCGCCGTCATGCGGGTCGCCGTACGTCCCCGTTGAAATCCCCTTCGGGTTCGCCACAAACAACGCATTCGGATGCGCCATTGCCCACGTCCACGCCCGCTCCGCGGCCTTCAGGCAACGCCCCGCAAACTTCGCGTCATATTCGCGATACACTCTCGCTGCAATCGCCATCACCGCCGCAAAATCCGCCGTCGCTGTCGCTACCTTG
>JAJZJJ010000350.1 GCA_021810175.1 Acidobacteriota bacterium
GTGCGCTGAAAGTCATCCGCTGAGGGTGGAATTGATTGAAGCGCCACCGGAGAGGCAGCTTTCCGGGTGCGGACGGTGTCTGCCTCAGATCCGTTTGGGAATTGCAGCGGGCTGACCGGGCGAGGATTTCAGGGAAGGAAGGACGCGGAAGGCTGCGTCTGGAGTCGCTCGACCACGGCGGGGGCCAGGTGGGAAACACTGCCGGCGCCCAGCGTGAGGATGGCATCGCCTTCGCAGGCGCGATCCACGGCCCGGCTAATCGCTTCTTCGGAAGAAGCGGCAAATTCGACGCCGCGCCGTCCGATGGAACGCACCAGATTCTGCGCGGTCACGCCGTCAATTGGCTCCTCACCGGCGGCGTAGATATCCAGGATCTGGACGGAGGCGGCGTCATCGAAGGCATGTACGAACTCGTCCATCAGGTCACGGGTTCTGGTGAAGCGGTGCGGCTGAAAGATGACGTGCACGGCGCCGTAGCCACAGTCGCGCGCGGCCCGGAGCGTGGCCCGAATTTCAGTTGGATGGTGACCATAGTCGTCCACGACGGTGACACCGTGTGCACAGCCTCTGGTCTGGAAACGCCGGTCCACGCCGCGGAAAGATTTCAGGCCTTCGGCAATGGCCTCGGGATGAATTTCCAGTTGGGCGGCGATGGCGACGGCAGCGGTGGCGTTGAGGACGTTGTGCGCGCCGGGGACGTGGAGTTCCAGCGGTCCGTAGACTTCGCCGCCCGCGGCGACTTCAAAACGCGAGAGGCAGGCTCGGTCGCCGCAATCGGGGGAGAGTGGCGCTGAGGGGAGCTGCCGCATAACAAAATCGGCTCGTGGCGAGGCGCCATAGGTGAAGACCCGGCGGCGCACGCGCGGCAGAATCCGAGCGAGCGGGGCATCGTCCAGGCAGGCGACGCAGGCACCGTAAAAGGGAACCTTGTCCATGAACTCCACGAAGGCGTCTTCGACGTCGCTCATATCGCGGTAGCAGTCCATGTGCTCGCGATCGAGGTTGGTGACGACCTCCAGAATGGGGGAGAGGCGGAGGAAGGAGCGGTCGCTTTCATCGGCTTCGGCGACGAGAAAATGCGACTGGCCCAGGCGCGCGTTGGAGCCGATGGTGTTGACGCGTCCGCCGACGACGACGGTGGGGTCGAGGCCGCCGGCCGTCAGCACCGCAGCCACCATGGAGGTGGTGGTGGTTTTGCCATGCATGCCGGCGACGGCGATGCCGTACTTGATGCGCATCAGTTCGGCCAGCATCTCCGCGCGCTGGATGACGGGGATTTTTCTGGTGCGGGCCTCGATTACTTCGGGATTACGCTCGTTGACTGCGGAGCTGATCACGACCACACCGGCGCCGACGACGTTGGCAGCGGCGTGTCCCTCAAAGACGCTGGCGCCCAGCGACGCCAGCCGCTCTGTGACGGGCGAGCGGCGCAGGTCCGATCCGCTGACGGGGTATTTGAGATTGAGCAGGATCTCGGCGATGCCGCTCATTCCGATTCCGCCGATTCCGATGAAGTGGACGCGCTGCGCTTTGGCAAACATCTAGTTCTTTCCCACCGTTGCGACTTTGCCGGGATGATCCAGGATCAGGATCCGGTGATGCAGGAACCTCACGTGGATTTTGAAATCTTTGCGGCCTTCCCACTGCTTCTGGCTGATGGGGAAGTTGAAGATCATCTGCCCCTCGAGGACCTGGCCAGGCTGAATCGTAATGTTGCGGCGGATGGGCTGCGTTTTCACCGGCGCAAGTTTTGGATAAGCGATGAAGACCTTGTTATAGCTCTGATTGCTGGCTCCGGAGCTGTGGACCTCCGTGCCGTCGTCGAGGGTGAGATTGGCCCACATATCGTTCAGGTACAGGGGCATCTTCGTGGTGCTCCTGATCTTGACGTCGGCCACGACAATCTCCTCGTCGTAAATGTCTTTCGCGCCCACCAGGCCGCCCAGCGCACGGCCGGTGGAGAGTTCGCGATGGATGGAATAGGTGGTCAGAGACAGGAGCTGGCCCTGCTCGACCGGACCCGTCCAGGTCGACCACAGATATCCGGCGATAATTCCTCCGGCGATCACGATGGCGCCGATTACCGCCAGGATGGGGTTGATTCCCGAACCGCTTCTGTCGGACATAGGGGCAGGCTTTCTCCTTCGGTTATCTCAGGCCGGTCGCGGCCGCAGCGCTTTCAGAAATTTGTCTGCACTTAGGGTATTGAGCACGTCGTGTTTTGTCAGCCAGGCGCGACGCAGTTGCCGGACACCGTATCGCATCTTGCTCAGATGACTGGTGTGATGCGAGTCGGTGTTGATGGTGATGAGGCAGCCCAGTTCTTTCGCCAGCCGCAGATCGCGGTCGCAGAGGTCGAGGCGTTCCGGATAAGCATTATGCTCCACGGCGACACCCAGCTCGGCGGCGCGCCGCAGAATCGTGTCGAGGTCCATCTGAAACGGCTCGCGGCGCAGCAACAGACGCCCGGTCGGGTGGCCGAGGATGCGCAGATGCGGATTTTCCATGGCTCTCAGGACGCGCGCCGTCATCTGTTCGGTGGGCTGATTGAACAGGGTATGGACGCTGCCGATCACCACGTCCATCTGCGCCAGAACCTCGTCGGACAAATCCAGAGCGCCGTCGGCCAGGATGTCCACTTCGATGCCAGGGAAGATGCGAATCCGGCCCTCCATCTCCTCGTTGACCTGGCGGATTTTGCGGATTTGTTCGAGGGCGCGTTTGTCGTCGAGGCCGTTGGTCATGGCGAGGTTTTTCGAGTGATCGGTGATGGCGATGTACTCGTATCCGCGCTCCAGTGCGGCTTCGGCCATTTCGCGGATGGAGCATTTGCCGTCGGTCGCGTGCGTATGCATGTGGACGTCGCCGCGGATGTCTTTTTCTTCGATCAGCTTCGGCAGCTGGTGCTTTTCGGCGGCCTCGATTTCGCCGTTGTTTTCGCGCAGCTCCGGGGGGATCCAGTCCAGGCCCAGCGCCTTGTAGATTTCTTCTTCGGTGGCGCCGGCCACAGTCGAGCCGTCGTCCACACGCGCCAGCGCATATTCGCTGAGGGTGTAGCCGCGCTTCAGCGCTCGCTGGCGGATGCTGACGTTGTGCATCTTTGAACCGGTGAAGTACTGCAGTGCGGCTCCCCAGGATTTCTCCGGGAGCAGCCGGACATCGATCTGGAGGCCGCTGCGCAGGCGGAAACTGACTTTGTTCTGTCCTTTGGCCAGCAGCGTTGCCACTGGAGGATAGTTCGCGACGTACTCGGCGGCCGCGCTCACGCCGTCCTCCGCGCAGGCGGGGCCGGTGGCAAGAATATCCAGGTCACCGACTGTATCGCGGCCGCGGCGCAGCGATCCGGCCGGAAGGATGGTGGTGAAGCCCGGAAACTGCCGCAGGTATGCGATCAGTTTCTGCGCTTCGGTTTCCGCGACGTCGATGAGGAATCGCCCGCTGTGCTGTTTGTGGTCCTCGATGCCCTTGCGCAGTTTTTCAATCAGCTTTTCGCCGATGCGGGGCAGGCCGGTGAGGCGGCCGGCGGCAATGGCGGCTTCCAGTTCCTCGACGCTGCCGATCTGGAGCGCGTCCCAGAGGAGGGCCACGGTTTTAGGGCCCATGCCCGGCAGGCGCAGCAGATCGAGCATGGTCGGGCGGTATTTCGCCAGCAATTCTTCGCGCAGGGGGAGCGTGCCGGTTCGCTCGATTTCCTGAATATTGGTGGCCATGCCCTTGCCGATGCCAGGGATTTCCTGGAGTTTTTTTGCGTCGACGGCAATGGTGCTGAGCTGAATGGTCAGGGATTCCACCACTTCGGCGGCGCGCCGGTAGGAACGGATGCGAAAAGGATCTCCCGCGCCGATCTCCAGCAGGTCGGCCGTCTCCGCCAGCAACTGGGCAATCGAGCGGTTATCCATGGGCACGCGGCGGCCTGGATGCGGGCCGCACCTCGATTACACCATGTTTCCGGAAAGGGAAACCAGAGAGCCAGTGCTGCTGTGGATCGCTCCACAGGGGTGAAGCCCGGGAAACGGCCACATGGGATGTGTGCCGCATCCGGGGCGGGAGTTTCCTGCTGAAGAGAGTGCCTGAGATGGTTATGAAAGATATGAAAAAGACTGGAGGTGCTGTTCAGGCGACTTCGCGAGCCCGCACCACCTGATCTGCCTGTGGACCTTTCTGCCCCTGGACGATATCGAATTCGACATCGTCGCCTTCTTTGAGACTCTTGTATCCGTCCACCTGGATGGCGCTGTAATGGACGAACACATCGGGTCCGTCGTCACGTCCGATGAACCCATAACCCTTCGCGTTGTTGAACCACTTAACCTTGCCTTTGTACTGAGCCACGAACACGAACCTTCCTCTCGGGCAGATTCCAGTTGGCGATGCCAACCTGCTTGTCCTTAAAGACGCGCCGCCCCTGCGTTTGGTTTTCCGTGTCGTGAAAGTAACGTGTTACTTCGCCCGCTGCCCGGCCCGCCGGGCGTAGAGCAGGGCCGAGGTTATGGTTTTTCCATCGAGG
>JAJZJJ010000351.1 GCA_021810175.1 Acidobacteriota bacterium
CTGTTGGTTACGGCACCTGTCCACATTTGGCACGTTACGTGTTCTCTTTCAGGACATATCGAGACCAGAGAGCTGGGTACACGGAGCCCGGTTTTCGCGAAAGAGGTTGGGAAAGAAATGAAGGAGACGATGTTGATTCCGGCGGCGACAGCGGGTGAAGAGGCGATTGAAACGCCCGCGCTCCGCGAGTCCGCAGCGACGATGGGGAGTCTGGCTCCGGAAAGGCATCGCCTGCTGCGGCAGACGTTTGCGGCAGGAGCGGCGGACTCGCTGGTGGCCATTGCTCACGATGCGCGTAACGTCGTGACTGCATTGAAGCTCTGTGCGGAACTGATCGCGGAGACGGGAGTGCTGGCGGCCGGGCCGGAGGAGAACGGAGAGGATCTGCGCTCAGTGGTGGCCGGGACGGAGCGGGTGGTGCGACGGCTTTCGGCGCTGGCGCGGCCGGCGGAGCTGGCGGCCAATCGGGTTCCCGTGAACACGCCGGTTGAAGACTTGGCGTCAACGGTTCGAGAGATGCGCGGATTTCTGGCGGCGGTGGCGGGCCCTTCGGTCGGGGTGGAGGTCGCGACGCTCCCATGCACCGGGCGAATTGCGCTATCGCAGGAAAATCTGACGCGCATTCTGCTGAACCTGGTGCGGAACGCCGCCGAAGCGATGCCGACGGGTGGACGGATCAGGATCACCGCGCAGAAGGGTGGAGGCGCGAGTTTTCTGTGGATGCTGAGAGGAACGCAGGGCGACGACCCCGTCTCGGACGGGAGGCCGGCGACGGTGGAGTTATGCGTGGAAGATACAGGGCCTGGGATTCCGCCCGAAGTGCAAGATCGCATCTTCGAGCCGGGGTTCACCACGCGGCGAGGGAAACGGCCGTGGCCGGAGGCACAGCATCAGGGACTGGGGCTGTGCATCGTGCAGGAACTGGTGGAAGAGGCCGGGGGCACCGTGCGGACGTCGGCGTCGCGGATGCGGGGAGCCAGATTCGAGATCGAGCTGCCTCTGACTAACGTAACCCCTTCCTTACTTTTGGAACAGCCTCGAAACGACAGAAAGGAAGCGCAATGATGCGAGGATGGGAAGCGGAATCAATTCAAAGCCGGGTACGAACGATGCCACTACCTCTCTCCGCGGAGTCTGCTCGTCTGCATGTGCTGGTTGCCGACCGCGATGCCACGGTGCGGCGGGCATGCTGCGAGATTGCGGCAGCCATGGGTATGGTTCCGCATGAAGTGGAGTTGACGGAGGCGGCGCGCGGAATGCTGCTGGCCAAAGGCGCCGACATCGTGCTGGTGGACGAGGCCATTGCCACCGGGGAAGGATTTGCGCTGCTGGATGAGCTGAGGCAGATGCATCCGGATGTGGCGGTGGTGTGGATGACTTCGGCGTCGACGGTACAGCTGGCGGTGGAGGCGCTGCGGTTGGGCGCCAGCGATTATCTGGTGAAGCCCTTTTCGGGGGAAGAACTGGCGGGGACTCTGCGGCGGCTGGGCGAGCGGCGCCGCCTGGACGCAGAAAGCCGCGGCCTGCGGGAACGGCTGCGGTCTGGGCGCGGAATGGGCAACATTCTGGGACAAAGCCCGGAGATGGAAAAGCTCTTCCGTATTCTGGCGCGAGTGACGCAGAGCGCGCATCCGGTGCTGATTCTGGGCGAGAGCGGCACGGGCAAGGAACTGGTCGCGAGAGCCATCCACGCCAACGGGGCCGCCGCCGGCAAGCCGTTTGTGCCTGTGGACTGCGGATCGCTGGCGCCAACGCTGATCGAGAGCGAGCTGTTCGGTCACGTAAAGGGAGCCTTTACCGGGGCGCACCGGGCCAGCGACGGCCTGCTGGTGACAGCGGGCGGCGGAACGGTGTTTCTGGACGAAATTGCGGAATTGCCCCCGGGTCTGCAGGCGAAGCTGCTGCGCGCTTTACAGGAAAAGGAAGTGCGGCCGCTGGGCGGGAACCATACCATGCCGATCAGGGCGCGCATTCTGGCTGCCACACACCAGGATCTCAATGCGATGGTCGAGCAAGGAAAGTTTCGCCGGGATTTGTACTACCGGCTGAATGTGGTGAAACTGACCCTGCCGCCGCTGCGCGACCGCAGAGAAGATATTCCTCTGCTGGCGGCGCATTTTCTGGAGAGGAACAGCCGGGAGATGAGACGGCCGTTTCGGCTGAGCGCGGAGACGCTGGCGTACCTGGTGGAATATTCGTGGCCAGGCAATGTGCGGGAGCTGTCGAATGCTATCGACCGCGCCTGCAATCTCTGCTCGGGGGAAGTGATTGAGATGGGCGGGATGACCACCAGCATTCGCGACTCGTGGATGCAGGCCAACGCCGCGCGGCGAGTCCGTCCGGCAGAGAATGTTCCGGCAAACAGCGTGGAGACGCTGGCGGAAATGGAGAAGCGCGCGATTCTGAGCACGCTGCAGCAGGTCAACGGAGACAAGCTGCTGGCGGCCCGGCTGCTGGACATCGGCAAGACCACACTGTATCGCAAGCTCAAGGAATATGGGGTGACGCAATGAGCGCGTTGACGGAGCATTCTTCAGAGAGTCAGCGAGCGGCCGGAGGTGAGGCTTCGCCGATGCGGCTACCGCTGCTGCTGGTGACCGGGATTGAAGGCATGGAGGCGACGGCCTCTGCGCTGACGAGGAAGCTGGGCTGCGCGATTGAGATCGCCTCAACGAGGGCTGCGGCGGTGCGGCTGCTGGAGCGGAGATGTTACGCGCTGGTACTGATGGATCAGCTGCTGGCCGACACCGATCCGGAAGGCGCCGATCTGGTCTGGCGGAGCGCGGGGCTGGCGATTCCGCTGCAGTTCAGTTTTGCGCTGGCCGGCAGCGAGCGGCTGGAACGGGAGATTCGGGCGGCCATGGCCCGGCGGCGGAGGGAACAGGAATTGACCAGGACGGCAGCCGCGGCGGCGCTGGATGCGGAGCTGAAGAACGCCGTGACCGGGTTGTTGCTGGAGTCGCAGCTGGCGCTGGCGGAGGAGCAGCTGCCGCCGCGGGTGGAGATCCGCCTGCGAAAACTCGCAGGGCTGGCCGAACAGCTGCGGGAGACGCTGACCGGGCCGCTTACGATGGCGGCATTGGCAACTGGCGCTGGAAGCGGCAGCGGCGGGAGTGCGGGTTCGATTCGCGAGCCGGGCGCCGCTGTTGCCACCCCCGTGGGATTGCGCGCCGGCGGTCGCTGAGGTAACGTCGAGTTACTCATTCCCAGAAATCAACCGGTGGTTCCCAGCTTTGCTGTAGCTCTTTGGCGGTGTCCGTGCCGAGGAGCACGGTTGAGTTGCAGATGATGAGGAACTCCGGCGGAACAAGGAATCGATATTCATCTCACGGTATTTGGAGAATCTCCATTGCAACGCAAACCCTGGATTGGCCTGCTCGCTGTGTCCCTGTTCGTTTCGATCTCTGCCGGTGCGCAGCGTGTGACGCCTGCCACCGGCAGCTCTTCCCTCCTGTCGGCCGGAGTGCTCTCCGGAACCGGTGCTTCGGCTGGCGGGCCACCGGCGGCGTCCTCCGCCTCATCCCGGCCGCACGTTCGGGGCGTAGCCCTGGGAGTCACGGTGGGCACGCTGGGCATTGGAGCCGAGGCGGCCGTGCCGCTCTCCGAGCATTTGAACCTGCGCGGAGGGATGAACTTCTTCAGTTACAGCGACACATTGACCAGCAGTGGCGTGAATTACACGGGCTCGCTCCGGTTCCGGTCGGCGGAGGCCGAACTGGACTGGTTTCCGTGGGCGCGGAGCTTCCATATCAGCCCGGGAGCGCTCCTGTACAACGGCAATCAGCTTACGGGAAACGCGCTGATTCCCGGCGGCGACACATTCACGCTGAACAGCGTGACTTACATGAGCGATCCGGCGGATCCGGTGCATGGCTCGGGCAGCGTCAAGTTCGACAAGGCGGCTCCGAAACTCACCATCGGATGGGGTAACCTGCTGCCGCGCAGCCGACGGCGTTTTGCCTTCCCGTTCGAAGCGGGCTTCGCTTACGCAGGGACTCCAAAGGTGGCGCTGGACTTCATCGGAACGGCCTGCGACGCGTCGGGAAGGAACTGCGTGCCGATCGCAACCGATCCGACGACCCAGGCGAACGTCGCCGCACAACAGAAGAAGATCGAGCACGATGCCTCGTATGCGCGGTTCTACCCGATTCTGACCACAGGTTTTTCGTACCGGTTCTGAACTCATCGCCAGGGGATCGTGATTCCCTGGCGATTGCCACTTGAATGCAGGTGTTGTTGCAGCGCTGAGCCGCAGGGGCCGGAGCGATCCTGACGGATTGTTCCGGCCCCAGTTCTTGTCCGGTGCCGAGGGATTGCGTCGCGGCGACCTTGCCGTTCCCATTTCTTGTGGGCGCAGGGAGCAGTGGGAGGCAACAGATCTGAAGGAGAGCGGGAGAGTGGTGGAGGCGCGGGCCGGAATCGAACCGGCGCATAAAGGTTTTGCAGACCTCTCCCTTACCACTTGGGTACCGCGCCGAACAGGAGAAACTCCAGGGACCGAGGCCAG
>JAJZJJ010000352.1 GCA_021810175.1 Acidobacteriota bacterium
TTTTCACCGATGGCCGATATACGACGCAGGCGCGTGAGCAGACCCGCGGAGCGCGCGTGGTCATCGCGAAGCAATCGGCACTGAGAGAGGCCTGTGCACTGTTGGGAGAGGTGGCGGAACACGCTGCGTTCGATCCCGAGCACACGACGGTTTCGGGTCTTGAGACGATGCGCTCGGCTGTGAGCGGAAAGAAGCGTCGCGGATTTTTCGTTCCGCTGCCAGGCCCGCTGGTTTCGCGGCTGCGCATGGTGAAGGACGCGACCGAGCTGGCGTACATACAGAAGGCTGCGAAGCTGGGATGCACGCTTTTCGAGGAGCTGCTGCCGCGCATCGAATCCGGCATGACGGAGATCGCTTTGGCGGCGCAGCTGGAGTTTCTGGCGCGCGGCATGGGTGCGGAGGGCATGTCGTTCGACACGATCGTGGCATCGGGCGAGCGCTCGGCTCTTCCGCACGGACAGGCCAGTCTGGCCAGGCTGCCGCGCAAGGGCTTCGTGACTCTGGACTTCGGTGTTATTCTCAATGGTTATTGCTCGGACATGACCCGCACGGTGCACCTGGGCGGGGCGCGTCCGGAAGAACGAGCGGCGTACGACGCGGTGCTGCAGGCGCAGGAGTCGGCGCTGGCCGCGGTCAGGCCGGGAGTGAGCTGTGGCGAAGTGGATGAGGCAGCGCGCAGTCTGCTGCGCAAAGCCGGGTTGGCGAAGTATTTCACCCACTCCACCGGACACGGGGTGGGCCTGGAGATTCACGAACAGCCGCGGATCGCCGCGGCGCAGGAGTTCCGGCTTGAGCCGGGTATGGTGATCACGATCGAGCCTGGCATCTATTTGCCTGGTAAGTTCGGGATTCGAATCGAGGATATGGCAGTTGTCACCCCAGGCGGCCACCGCGTGCTCACCCCAGCGCCCAAGAGCTGGATTGAGCTTTAAATAAGACGGTGAACGCGAGAGAACAAAAACATGAATGCGGATGACATGAAAGAACTGAAGGAACTCATCGAGTTTCTGAAGAACAATAAGATTGGCGAATTCGACCTGGAGCGAGGCGACCTGAAGGTACGCATCAAGTTTGCCCAGGAAGGCGGAGCGGATCTGGCGGCTGTTGCGCGGCTGCTCTCGGCGCAGAGTGCGGCACAGCCCGTGCATACGGCTCCCACGGCCATGCATGCGGTCGCGTCCGCGAGCCATGCGGCTGCTCCGGCACCGGAACCCGCGGCGGCGTCCGAGGATGCTTCGCTCCACATCGTGAAGTCGCCTATTGTGGGCACATTCTACGAATCGCCTTCGCCCGGTACGCCGGCTTTCATTAAGATCGGCGACACGGTTGAGTCCGGCCAGGTGCTTTGCATCGTGGAAGCGATGAAGCTGATGAATGAAATCGAGAGCGACGCCGCAGGCGAGATCGTAAAGCGTTTTGTGCAGAACGGTCAGCCGGTTGAATACGGACAACCTCTCTTTGCCCTCCGTCCGCCCAGCTATGCGTAAGGTTCTGATTGCCAATCGCGGGGAGATCGCGCTGCGCGTGATCTGCGCCTGCAAGGAAATGGGGCTGCGTACGGTCGCCATCTACAGCGAGGCCGACCGTCATTCGCTCCACGTGCGCTTTGCCGACGAGGCCATCTGCATTGGGCCTCCCCGTTCGGCGGAGAGCTATCTCAACGTCCCGGCGGTGATCAGCGCAGCCGAGATAGCCGACGTGGATGCCATCCACCCCGGCTATGGTCTGCTGAGCGAAAATGCCAATTTCGCTGAAGTCTGCCGTGCTTCGAATATCAAGTTCATTGGGCCGCCTCCGGAAGTGACGCGGCTGATGGGCGAGAAGGAGAAGGCGCGCCAGGCGATGAAGAAGGCCAAAGTGCCGATTCTGCCCGGCTCCGACGGGGTGATCCAGAGCGAGGGCGAAGCTCTCGAATGGGCGAAGGCTGTCGGCTATCCCGTCATTCTGAAGGCTTCGGCGGGCGGTGGCGGACGCGGCATGCGCGTGGTGCGCTCACCGGAGGAGTTGCCGGGTCATTTTCACGCGGCGCACACGGAGGCCACCAACGCCTTCGGCAACGGCGACCTGTACATGGAAAAGTTCATCGAGCGGCCGCGCCACATCGAATTTCAGATTCTGGCGGACGAGCATGGAACGGCTCGTTCCGTGGGCGAGCGCGAATGCTCGATCCAGCGACGCCACCAGAAGCTGATCGAAGAGGCTCCGTCGCTGCAGGTTACGCCGCAGATGCGCGAGGAGATCGGCAAAACGCTGAAGCGTTCGCTGGAAGCGGTGGGATATCAGAACGCCGGAACCATCGAGTTCCTGATGGACGAGGACGGCAAGCTCTACTTCATCGAAATGAACACCCGCATTCAGGTGGAGCATCCGGTGACGGAGCTGGTGACGGGCATTGACCTGGTGAAGGCGCAGCTGCGCATCGCCATGGGCGAGAAGCTGTCGAGCATCCTGCCGGAGGAGATTCCGATCCGAGGGCACGCGATCGAGTGCCGCATCAACGCGGAGCACCCGGAGAAGTTCACGCCTTCGGCCGGGAAGATTACGGCCTTCAATGTTCCGGGCGGTAACGGGATTCGCGTGGACACTGCACAGTATGCCGAAGGGGTTGTTCCGCCCTACTACGATTCACTGATCGCAAAGCTTATTGCTTACGGCGCGGATCGGCAGGAATCGATGGCCCGCATGCAGCGGGCACTCGAGATGTTTGTGGTCGAGGGGATTCATACGACGATTCCGCTGCACGCCTGCATCTTCCGCGACGATGAATTCCGCCGCGGGGAGTTCGACACGAAGTTCATGGAGCGTTTCTTCGAGCGCGAAAAGCAGCGCAGGTCGGCGGAGTCGAAGGGGCACTGATCGCAGGCGGCCTGGAGTTCGCCGGCGGAGCGTCCGCGGCGGACTCCGGCGGGCATTCACCCCAAAATGTAACGATGATCGTTGCGTCCGCGTGTGGGCACCGGCAAGCTGTCGCTGCTTTGCCTGGTGTGCCGGATTGTGTACATTTCCTGTAAAATTGGCCGCGTACCCGCGAAGCAGGAAATCCCTTACTGGAGAATTCTCAGGATGTATCGTTCTCGCCTTGCTCTTTGGGCCAGTGTTGCGGCAGCTGTGTCCTTTTCGCTTCCGCTCAGCGCAACAGCGCAGACTCCCGGACCGGAGCCGGCTCCAATGCCGCCGCCTGTCGTTGCGCCCAGGGATATTCCTTTCCCGGGCACGATTCACCTTCAGGCCGATCTGACCAACACCGTCGATCGTGTGATGACGGTGCATGAAACCATTCCCGTTCGGCCCGGTAAGATGGTGCTGCTCTATCCGCAGTGGATTCCGGGCGAGCACGCTCCGGAGGGGCCGATCGACCGTTTTGCGGGCCTCATGATCCGAGGCAACGGCAGTCGCATTCCCTGGGTGCGCGACCGCGTGAACATGTATGCCTTCCACATCGATGTTCCGCAGGGGGTGAGCACGCTGGATGTACGCTTCGATTACCTTTCGCCCGTACAGCCGGACGATGGCCGGGTGGAAGTCTCGAATGTGATGGCCGATCTTTCCTGGAATTGCGTGGTACTTTATCCGGCCGGTTATTTTTCTCGCGACATCCACGTCGTTCCCAGCGTGGTTCTGCCCGCGGGATGGCGGTATGGCACGGCGTTATCGACGGTGTCGAAGGACGGCAACACGATTCATTTTAAGGAGACGACGCTGAACACGCTGGTCGACTCGCCCATGATCGCGGGTTTGCACTTCGAGCGCGTCAATCTCTCCACCGGGCCAGACAATATCGTGCATCTGGATGTGGTGGCGGATCAGGAGAAGGATCTCAAGATCACTCCGGCGGTGCTGCAGGATCACAAGAATCTGACGATCCAGGCGCAGAAGCTCTTCGCGTCGCACCACTACAATCATTACGATTTTCTGCTGATTCTGAGCGACGTTCTTGGAGGGCAGGGGCTGGAGCATCATCGATCCAGCGAAGATGCCACCGGCGCGAATTACTTTACGGACTGGGCGGCGCAGGTTCCGGAAGACGATTTGCTGGCCCACGAGTACACGCATTCGTGGAACGGAAAATTCCGTCGTCCCAACGATCTGTGGACGCCGAACTTCAATGTCCCCATGCGCAACGATCTGCTGTGGGTATACGAGGGGCTGACGCAGTACTGGGGTTATGTGCTGACGGCCCGTTCCGGCCTGCGCAGCCCGCAGGACACGCGCGACCTGATCGCTGCCATCGCGGCGGGCTATGAGATCGATCCCGGGCGCGAATGGCGGCCGCTGATCGACACTACCAATCAGGAGATCCTCTCTGAGCGGCGGCCGGTCAGCTGGGTGAGCTGGCAGCGCGAGGAGAATTACTACGATGAAGGCCTGCTGATCTGGCTGGACATCGACACGAAGATTCGCGAACTGAGCCACGGCCAGAAGTCGCTCGACAATTTCGCGAAGGAATTCTACGGCATTCACAACGGCAGCTTCGTCACGGTCACCTATGACTTTAATGAC
>JAJZJJ010000353.1:0-3329 GCA_021810175.1 Acidobacteriota bacterium
CCAGCTGCATGGTGGCAGGCCCTGGCGTGATCGTAATCGACTCCAGAACGGGTGGGCCGACGGTGAGAGTGGCCGATCCGCTCACAGAGCCCGCAGTTGCCGTAATCGTCGCCGCGCCTTGCACGAGCGACGTTGCCAGGCCGGTGGAGTCGACCGTGGCAACACTCGGAGTAGCGGAAGTCCAGTTTGCCGAACTCGTAATATCGGATGTGGAGCCGTTCGTGAGGGTAGCCGTTGCCGTGAATTGCTCGGTCAATCCAGCGGCTACTGTAGCTGTTGCGGGAGTTACGGCAATGGAGACGACCTGGGCGGGTGTCACGGTTATGGTTGCTGATCCGCTGATGGAGCCGCTCGTTGCGGTAATTACTGCCGTGCCAACAGATTGCCCCGTGACCCTGCCAGACGCACTGACCGTAGCCACGGCTGTGTTCTGGGAAGACCATGTAGCGGAATTCGTTAGGTCAGTAGTTGTGCCATCGGTAAAGATTGCGGTTGCCTGAAGTTGCTGCGATAAACCTGCCGCCAGGGAGAAACTCGACGGATTTACCGCGATGGTAACCATCTGGGCAGGAGTTACAGTCACTGTGACGGAGGCACTGATGGAGCCGCTGGTTGCCGTGACCACCGCGGCGCCCACAGTTTTTCCCGTGAGCAGGCCGGACGAGCTGACGGTAGCTACGGCTGTGTTTTGGGAAGACCAGGTGACAGAACTCGTAACATCTGACGTTGAGCCATCGGTAAATTTAGCGGTTGCCTGCAGTTGTTGCGACAGGCCTGCAGCCAGGGAGGGATTCGACGGAGTGACCGCGATGGATATCATCTGGGCTGCCGTCACCGTCATGGTGACCGAACCGCTGATAGAGCCGCTCGTCGCCGTGATCACCGCGGTTCCGGTAGATTGTCCCGTAACCAGACCAGAAGCACTCACCGTAGCTACGGCCGCGTTTTGGGAAGACCAGTTAACGGAATTCGTGAGGTCAGAGGTTGAGCCGTTCGATAATGTGCCAGTGGCGGTAAGTTGCTGTGTCAGTCCGGCTGCCACGCTGGGCGATGCAGGGGCAACCTGGATAGAACTTAGCGTCGGTGATGAAGTAAATGAGTTGCCGCTACCCGAACATGCGCTCAGGGCCAAGACAAGAACAGACGCGAAGAGAAACAGACGAAGACCAGCACAGCGAAACCGAGACATCACTATGGCGTCCATTACAGCGTTAATTTAAAAGGCACCTGTAGCGTAACTTAGGAGGTGCCGCTCGTCAAAGAAGAAATACTCTCATCTGCGGAGAGTTGCGGAAGGAGCAAATATGATCAACGCCTGATAGAACTAATCGGTAAATATGAAGACGTCCTAATTAGACGCCAGATTCAGCTTTATCACTGGAAGATATGGCGGCATAGTTGATTTCGTGGAATTCCAAGAAGTTTCAATCCCGGCCTAAGAATCATTCGTTTTCCGTATTTCGCTAACAATCCTCATTGAGTGGGAAGGGTTTCCGTGAGGGTTCGATTATCAGGTGCGGGATGGATGGGCGGCGGGCGCTCTTCGGAGTGAGTTTTTTATCTGATACTCTGCCGCTTTGGGTCTGGAACTGCGCAAATGAAAGGAACAGGCTGGTGGTGAGGAGATTAGCAACGGTGGTGGTGGTGGTGGTCCTGTTGGGAGCGGGCCAGGCGGAAGGTTTGAGGGCGCGGGCGCCGGAGTTGCGGTTCAGCAGGAAGCATTCCGAGGCGAGGCTGGGTGCGGCGTATCGGGCGGCGGTGCGGAATCTGATGGTGGTGAATACGGTTCCGATCAAGGAGAGCGCGGACGCGGGGAGCTACGACCAGGCGGGGCTGATTACGACGCCTCCGGGGACGTTTATTCGCGCGGGCGGCGGCTATGATCAGCCGTGGACGCGGGATGCATCAGTGAACAGCTGGAATGCGGGGAATCTGCTGGAGCCGGTGGTGGCGCGCAATACGCTGTGGGCGGTGGTGAAGCGCGAGAAAAATGGCCGGCTGATCGTACAGCAGGATAAGGAGTGGTGGGACCAGATCATCTGGGTGACGGCGGCGTGGAAGCACTACGAGGTGACGGGCAACGCTGCTTTTCTGGGCAGGGCTTACCAGACGGCGGTGGACACGCTACAGGCGGACCGCGAGAAGCACTTCAATGATCACTATGGGCTGTTTGAAGGGCCGGCGTTTCTGAATGACGGGATTGCGGGGTATCCGGCGCCACCGGCGGATGCGAAGGAGAGCCGGGGATCGTTCGTGCTGGATTACAAAGGCGCTGACAAGATGATGGTGCTGAGCACGAACTGCCTGTATGTTTCGGCGTACCGGAGCGCGGCGAAGATGGCGCAGGCGCTGGGACGGCCTGCGAAGGAAGTTGCGGCGCTCGACGGGCAGGCGAATGCGCTGGCGGCGAGGATTCGGGAGCGGTTCTGGATCGCGGACCAAGGGCGCTTTGGATATCTGATTCATGGAGTGGGGCCGCTCCAGGGGAAGCTGGAGGATTACCAGGAGAGTTCAGGGCAGGCATTTGCGATTCTGTTTGGCGTGGCGACGCCGGAGCAGGCGCATTCGATTCTGAGTCATGTGAAACTGCTGCCGCATGGGATTCCGGATGTGTATCCTTCCTTTGCGCGGTACAGCCTGGATCGGCCGGGGCGGCACAACGCGATTGTGTGGCCGATGGTGGAGGGCTACTGGGGGGATGCGGCGGCGCGTGCGGGAGATACGGCGGCATTTGCGCACGCGATGAGCGGATTGGCAGAACTCTCGGATGACTCGGGCGGGCATTTTTACGAGATTTACAACGGAGTGAGCGGGCGGCCCGACGGAGGGTGGCAGACGGGCCACCATTGGCAGTCGCAGCCTGACCAGACGTGGTCGGCGACGGCGTATTTGCGGATGGTGTATTTCGATCTCTTCGGGATGCGGTTCCATCCGGATGGGATTGAGTTTGCGCCAACGCTGCCGCGCGGCTGGGGCGATGTGTCGCTAGTGGGCGTGCATTATCGCGGGGCGGTGCTGACGATCCGGCTGAAGGGAGCGGGAGATACAGTGAAGAGCTTCCGGCTGGATGGCAGGAAGATTTCGAAGCCCGTGATTCCGGGGACGCTCAAGGGGCCGCACGTGGTGGAGATCGTGCTGCGGTAAGACGGAGCGAGCGCAGTCGAAGCAAAGTGGGAAGAATTGGCCCGATGTGAGAGTCCGGCCGCGTATTGTTGTGATCGGGCAGAAGGCGGGATCACTCCCGCCGTCCTCCCACACCACGCGCCGTGCGGTTCCGCAACGGGCGGTTCCTGTCTCTCGTTGCCGGAGTGAGGTTCGTTTCGTTGGCT
>JAJZJJ010000353.1:3339-4495 GCA_021810175.1 Acidobacteriota bacterium
CGCCCGCTGGTTTCAGGACACTTGCTGCAGCCGCCGGGCCTTCCACCTCCAAGTGAGTGCGCCCTGCCGGGCGCACCAAAAGGAAGCGGACCGGAGGTGAGTCCGGCCCGCGATGAGAGTGAGAGGCAGGGCGATCAGGCAGGTTTGCCGGCGGTGATTTTGCGGCTGAGGGAGTGCCACAAGGCTTCCATCTGCTCGAGGGAGCGGCCCTTGGTTTCCGGCACGGTTCTCCAGACAAAGAGAGCGGCCAGAATGCTCATGACACCGTAGATCCAATAGGCGAAACCGTGGTTGAAATGGCGCACAAGGAAGGGATTGCTGTTGAGAATGGGGAATGTCCAACTGACGAGATAATTGGCGATCCACTGGACTGCGACGGCGATGGCCATGGCCTTGCCGCGAATCTGGTTGGGGAAGATTTCGCTGAGGAGCACCCAGGTGACGGGTCCCCAGGAAACGGCAAAGCCGGCGGTGTAGACGAGCATGCAGATGAGCGCGAGGACGCCCTTGCCGCCAAGCCACAACTCCGTACCGAGTGAGATCATGCTGACGGCCATGACCAGCGCGCCGACGATCTGGAGCGGCCTGCGGCCAAATCTGTCGACGGTGAGGATGGCGACGACTGTGAAGGTGAGGTTGACCGCACCGACAATGATGGTCTGGAAGAGCGCGGCATTAGTGGTGAGGCCCATGCCTTCGAAAATGTCAGTGGCGTAGTAGAGCACCACATTGATGCCGACAAACTGCTGGAAGATGGAGAGCATGACGCCGCTGAAGACCAGAAGCATGCCGAAGGAAAAGAGCTTGCCGGAGGCGTGCTGGCGCAGCGAGGCACGGATGTCGGCGATTTCCCTTTCGCCTTCTTCCCTGGAAACGAGTTTGGCGAGCACTTCGCGGGCACGGTTCTCCTTGTTCTTCATCATGAGGAAGCGGGGAGTTTCCGGGACGAAAAACAGGAGTAACAGGAACAGGGTTGCGGGAATGGCGCCGGAAAGGAACATGTAGCGCCAGCCGATGGTGTTGAGCCAGACATCGCCGCTACCGGCTTTGGAGATTCCGAAATTGACGAAGTAAATGACCAGCATGCCGAAGATGATGGCGAACTGGTTCCAGGCGACGAGATTGCCGCGGACCTTGGGTGGGGCAATTTCGGCGA
>JAJZJJ010000354.1 GCA_021810175.1 Acidobacteriota bacterium
GATGGGGCCATGGGTGGAAGACGATCGGACGAATCCACTCAGTGTGTATGGGGCGAGCAAATTGGCCGGTGAGCAGGCGATTCGCGAAGTGGGCGGCAAGCATCTGATTTTCCGCACGAGCTGGGTCTATGGGCCGCATGGGAGGAATTTTCTGCTGACGATGCTGCGGCTGGGCCGCGAGCGCGAAGAGCTGCGCGTGGTGGACGATCAACATGGCGCGCCGACGAGTTCAATCGCGATTGCCGATGCGACGCGCGCAGTTGTGGAAAAAGCCCACGCCGGAGAACTGGGTGTGCCTGAAAATTGGACGGGGATATATCACATGACCAATGCCGGCGCGACGACTTGGTGCGGGTTTGCGCGGGCGATTTTTGAGCGCGGGGCGGATTTGCTGGACGGGCGCAAGCCACGGGTGGAGGCGATTGCGACGGTGGATTATCCTGCGCCGGCAAAGCGGCCTGGGAACTCCGTGCTTTCGAACCGTGCACTGGAAGCAAAGTTTGGCGTCCGGTTGGCCAAGTGGGAAGATGCGCTGGAGGAAGTTCTGGTGCGATTGCGGCGGGCAGCATCCGCGGCGGCCGGCTCCGGCCGCTGAACCTGCGCTGAAATGCGCTCGCGCGGCTTCGGGCATTATCTAACTCACTGTTGAAACGTGAGTTAATACGGGTCACGAGATCGGAATGGGGCGGCATTCTTCCGGTTTACGAGGGCCTTCCTGCTCGATCAACCAGGTTCGCGGTACAGCCGTTGGCGGCAGAAACGCAGCCGATGGAGGGTTTTGGCAGGCTGAAAATGCCGGAGCGAGTGCGTCCGCAGTGCAGAAACTTGGACGGATCGTGACGGATTTCGTTACAAATCGTTTAAGAGTAAAGCGGAAATTTTCCTGCTGCTTTGTTGGCTCTACTTTATGTGCGATGCTTGGAAGGGCGTGTTTTTTTGTGCCTTAGAATCCTGAAAACGCATTTGCGGAGACGAAATAACAGATGAAAGTTCTGGTAATCGGAGGCGACGGGTACTGTGGATGGGCGACTGCCCTCTACCTGTCGGAGCGAGGCCACGACGTGGCCATTGTGGACAGCCTGGTGCGCCGTCACTGGGACTTGACGCTGGGCGTGGACACGCTGACGCCGATCGCGTCGATTCAGCATCGTGTGAAGCATTGGAATGAGAAGACCGGCCGCAAGATGGAGCTGTTTGTCGGCTGCATTACCGATTACCCGTTCGTTCGCGATGTACTGACGAAGTTTGAGCCGGAGGCGATTGTTCACTTTGGCGAGCAGCGCTCGGCGCCCTTCTCGATGATCGACCGCGACCACGCGGTGATGACCCAGCGGGACAATGTGACCGGCACGCTGAACCTGCTGTTTGCCATGCACGATCTTTGCCCGGATACGCACCTGGTGAAGCTGGGCACGATGGGCGAGTACGGCCAGCCGAATATTGATATTGAGGAAGGCTACATCACGATCAAACACAACGGCCGCGAGGATCGTCTGCCGTATCCGATGCAGCCCGGCTCGTTCTACCACCTGAGCAAGGTGCATGATACCC
This sequence comes from Acidobacteriota bacterium, assembly GCA_021810175.1. Next base: position 1,552 of record JAJZJJ010000354.1, read on the forward strand.
ACAACATTCGCTTTGCCTGCAAGATCTGGGGGCTGCGCGCGACCGATCTGAACCAGGGGGTGGTGTACGGCGTTCTGACCGATGAGACAGCCAACGACGACATGCTGGTGAACCGCCTTGACTACGACCACGTTTTCGGCACGGCGCTGAACCGCTTCTGCATCCAGGCTGCAGTGGGGCATCCGCTGACGGTGTACGGCACGGGCGGGCAGACGCGCGGCTACCTGGACATCCGCGACACGGTGCGCTGCATTGAGATTGCGTGCAACAATCCGGCGGAAAAGGGCGAGCTGCGGGTCTTCAACCAGTTCACCGAGCAATTCGGCGTGATGCAGCTGGCTGAGATGGTGCAGAAGGCGGGCGAGGAAGCTGGACTGAAGGTGGAGATTCGCCCCATTGAGAATCCGCGCGTGGAAAAGGAATCGCACTACTACAACGCCAAGAACACGGCGCTGCAGGACCTGGGCCTGGTGCCGCACAAGCTGTCGGATTCACTTTTGAGCTCGCTTCTGAGCTTTGCGATCCGGTATAAGGATCGGGTGGATCGCGACCAGATCCTGCCCAAGGTCACCTGGAGGTGAGTCTTTGAGAGAAAGGGAATCCGCCGCTCAGAGCGTGGAGTCGGGAATGGCGAAGCCGTTACGCATCGCCATCCTGACGGAAACCTTTCTGCCGAAGATCGACGGAATCGTGACGCGGTTGTGCCATACCATCCGGCATCTGCGGGAATTCGGTCACGAGGTGATGATCATCGCGCCGAAGGGCGTTACGGACTTTGAGGGGACGCCGGTGACGGGCGTGCCAGGATTCCCTTTTCCTCTTTATCCCGACCTGAAACTCGCGATTCCGCGGTCTTACGTGGGGGCGGCGCTGAACGAGTTCCGGCCGGACGTGATTCATGCGATCAATCCAGCGGTGCTGGCTGTGTCGGCGTTCTTTTACTCGGTGCGCTATCGGAAGCCGTTGGTGGTTTCCTACCACACGCACCTTCCCAAATATCTGAAGTACTACAAGCTGGGCCAGCTGGAACCGCTGATGTGGTGGGGGATGCGGCGCGGGTACAACCGCGCGGACCTGACGCTGGCGACTTCGAGCGTGATGCAGGGCGAGCTGGAGGAGCATGGCATCCAGCGCGTGCAGCTTTGGCGGCGCGGCGTGGATACGCAGACTTTCCACCCGAGCCGGGCGAGCCGCGAGATGCGCGAGCGGCTGACGCAGGGGCATCCCGAAGAAAAGTTGCTGGTCTACATCGGACGGCTTTCGGCAGAGAAGGAAATTGAGCGCTGCAAGGATGTGCTGGAGGCGACTCCGGGACTGCGGCTGGCGCTGGTGGGCGACGGGCCGCACCGCGAGAAGCTGGAACAGTATTTTGCGGGGACGCCGACGTATTTTGCGGGATTCATGCGCGGCGAGGATCTGGCTTCGGCCTTTGCTTCCGGCGATGTGTTCCTTCTGCCCTCGCGCACGGAAACGCTGGGACTGGTGCTGCTGGAGGCGATGGCGGCCGGATGCCCGGTGGTGACGCCGAATGCGGGCGGCACGGCGGACATTGTGCAGGACGGCGTGACGGGCCACCTTTACGATCCAGCGGATGAGATGGGCCATGTGAAGGCCGTGCAGCAGTTGCTGGCCGATCCTGAGCATCATGCGCAGATGCGAGTGAATGCGCGCAGGGATGCCGAGGAGTGGGGATGGTCCGCGGCGACGCGGCAACTGGAGGACTACTACCGGCGCGTGCTGCTGCGCGAAGAGCGGCTGGCGATCGAGATCAGGGAAGCGGCGGCCATGGGCGAAACGCCCGAGGCGATCTGCACGCGGCTGGAGATTTCCGGTGCGACCTACCGGCGGCATGCGGCGGAAACCGCGCGCGGCGGCAAGCGGAAAGCAGAGCCGGCGGTGGGCTAGTCCGCTGGCGAGGCCCACTCCAGCCCAAAAACGGGCTGGAATGGAGCAACATCACTGTGATTCTAAAGAGAAAAACCCACTCAGCGAGGACTGAGTGGGTTTTTGATTTTGCGGTCGACTTTAGCTGATTTTTAGCAGGCGCATGGCGGCCTTGCGGAAGGCGACGGTCGCGGCTCCGGGTTTCTTGCCGCTGGAGCCGCTGAAGAGCGATTGCAAGACGCGTACAGGCGCGGGGATGGTGGACTGGCCGGTGCTTTCGTCCGGCGGGAAAAGCTGGACGAGCGCCTGGCTGGGGTTCTCGCGAAGCTGGTCGACCCAGGCAATGCGGTGCACGCAGAAGACGGTGCAGTAGGGCGCGCAGGACTTGGGTTTTTTGGCTTCGCGGACGCAGTCCTCAATGGTGTACTGCTCAAGTGGAATGGCGGGATAGCCGCGCTGCGCCATGCAATAGTGGACGAGACCGAACTCGCAGATGTAGAGATGGCGTCCGCCGGCGGGGCAATGCCAGTCATTTGGCTTGCCGGCGAGCAGATTCTTACGCCATGGGTTGTGGCGCGCAAAGGAGAAGGCGGATCGCGTCTTGTCTTCCACTTCCTTGAGGACGCGGCGGCTCTCCTCGTCGATGGGCTTGATTTTGCCGGTTTCGTCGTGGACGATGCCGGCGGTGCTGAGATGGCCGAGCTCCTTGGCGCGCTTCTGGATGGTGAGCACGTCAGAGGGCTTGCTGGTGCCGGCGCCGACGACCGAGTGAATGTGGACGGGGAACTCGGCGTACTCGGCCAGCCAGCGAAGGCGGAGGTCGAGGATGCGCAGGCTCTTCTTCGAGACGCTGTCGGGCTCGATATTGTCAATGCTGATCTGCATGCGGTCGAGGCCGGCGCGATTGAGGCTCTTTATGCGATCGATGGAGAGCAGGTAGCCGTTGGTGATCATGACGCAGATCATCTTGTAGCTGCGAATGCGCGCGATCACTTTGTGCAGGGCGGGGTGCAG
>JAJZJJ010000355.1 GCA_021810175.1 Acidobacteriota bacterium
GCCCTCGTACCCACGGTTGTACCGCTCCACCGTCTTTGCCGTCGGCTCGATCGTCTCCGCCACACTGATCCCCGCGGCGCAGGCGGCCTCCAGATTCGGCCATCCCCCGGCGCCAACTCCAGCCATGAGCGCCGCGCCAAAGGCTCCGCCCTCTTCCGCGGTCAGCCGTTCGCACGGATATCCATAGACATTCGCCTGAATCTCGCGCCACAGCGGCCCACGCGCTCCGCCGCCGCCCAGCCGTATCCCCTTCACCGGAATGCCCAGCTCGGAAAACAGCGTAAACGTGTCCCGCAGCGAGTAAGCCACGCCTTCCAGCACCGCGCGGGTAAAGTGCGCCCGCGTCGTCGTCGCCGAAATCCCGACAAATGCCGCCGTAGCCGTCCCGTCCAGATGCGGTGTCCGTTCGCCCATTAGATACGGCGTCCACAGCAGCCCATCGCTGCCCGCCGCGATCTTCTCCGCCGCCGCCGTCAGCTGGTCGTAGCTCTGGTCCGGAGCCAGCGTCTCCTTCAGCCACCGCAGCGACAGCCCCGCCGACTGCGTCACCCCCATCACATGCCACCGTCCCGGAACCGCATGGCAGAACGTGTGCAGCCGACCATGAGGATCGCGCGTCGGGGCCGCCGTCGCGGCAAACACCACCCCTGACGTCCCAATCGTTGCCGAAACCGAACCCGGCTCCAGAATCCCCATTCCAACCGCGCCCGCGCCCTGGTCTCCCGCTCCGGCGGCCACCGGCGTACCCGCCGTCAAACCCGTCAGACCCGCCGCCTCCGCGCTGATCTTCGCGCAAATCTCCGGCGACTCATACAGGTCCGGCAGCCAGCTCTCCGGAATTCCCGCAACCTTCGCCACTTCCTTCGACCACGTCCGATGCGCCACGTCCAGCAGCAGCGTCCCGGAAGCCTCCTGCACGTCGATCGCATAGCTCCCCGTCAGCCGATACCGCACGTAATCCTTCGGGCACAGAATATGCGCGATCCGCGAGAAAATCTCCGGCTGATGCTCCTTCACCCACAGCAGCTTGGTCAGCGTAAAGTTGGGCAGCGCCGGATTGGCCGTCAGCTCAATCAGCTTCTCACGTCCTTTTTCTCCGCCGCCGAACTGCTCGTGCAGCCAGTCGCACTGCGGCTGCGTGCGCGTGTCGCACCAGATCAGCGACGGCCGCAGCACCTTGCCGTCCTTGTCCAGCATCACCGCGCCGTGCATCTGCCCCGTCAGCCCAACCGCCTGCACCTTCTTCCCCGGAACCTGCGCCAGAACAGCGCGAATCGCTTCCTGCGCCGCGCGCCACCAGTCTTCCGGATCCTGCTCCGCCCATCCAGGATGCTCCGTGCGGAACGCCGCATGCTCGCTCGACGCCGAAGCAATGAGTTTTCCCTGCTCATCCACCAGAACGGCGCGCGTGCCGCCCGTGCCTACATCCATTCCCAGAAACACAGTCATTCCCCCGGTAAATCGCTGTAGTGAACCCAGATCAATGTATCAGAGTGGCGACAATCCCGAATGATCCAGGTTCTTTCCGATTGCCCTGGACCTCAACCACCTGTCGCGCAAACCATGTCGTCCTACGATTCCGCCTTCGGCAGCTCCACCCCATTCGCGCTGGGCAGCCGCACATCCTCCACCGGCTCGCTGTAGCGGATCGCAAAGTTCTCCGTCCGCCGCAGCGAAAACACCGGCGAATTCCCCGCGTTCCGCGCCTCGATGCTGAAGAACTTCGCCCCCTTCACCCGGTCCAGAATGATCGCCGGCCGCGCATCCGCCTTTCCCGTCCGCACCTGCACGTTGCTCATCGAAAGCCCGTCCAGGTGGCGCACAAAAAACCCATACGCCGGCAGCGTCCCAAACATCGTTGGCTCGGGATAAGTCGCCGGACCCTCCGGCACATGGATCGCCGCCTCCGCCGCCGTACCTCCGCCCTCCGCGACAATCAGAATGTCCTGCAGGCTCACATCCTCGATGTTGTGCCCCGGGATTCCCGTCAGCAGCGAACAGTACTTCGCTGACGTATTCCAGCACACCAGGTTGCTGATCTTCACTCTGCGAATCCTGCCCGGGTGCGTAGTCGCCTTCGGGCCCCGCAGCCGCGCGCCCAGCCGCATAAACAGCGGCGACGTAACGATGTCGCGCATCGTGATGTTCGTGATCGCCACATCTTCAAGGTGCGCACCGTCCTCCGTCTCCAGGGCCAGCCCATAACACCCCTCGAAAACACAGTTGCTGATGGCGACATTGAGAAACGCGCCATTCGATTCCGTCCCGAACTTGATGCGCCCCACATGCGGAATATGATCCGCCGGCGTGTACTTCTTCCAGGTGCCGTCGATCACCGAGCCCATTCTCCAGCAGCCGGAAACGTAGCAGTTCGTGATCGTCACGTTCTCCGTCGGTCGCGGATACCCCAGCGAATACGAGCTCTTCAGGCAAATGCCGTCGTCCCACGGCGAATTCACCGTCGTGTTCGAGAGGCGCACATTCCGGCAGCAGTCAATGTCCATCCCGTCGCGGTTCGTGTCGATAATCAGGTTGTCGATCGTCAGGTTGTCCACGCCCGTTGCCAGAATCCCAAACCACCCGCCCTGCAGAATCGCGAAATCGCGCAGCAGCACGTTATGGCAGCTCTTCAGCGAAATCGATTTGTCTCCCACTCCAGGCTCATTGGCGTGCGGTTCCGGCCCCCCCGTATCGCGGGCCAGTCCCTTGCCATGAATCAGCCCCGGCCCGGTGATGGAAACATCGTGCAGCCCCACGCCCCAGATCAGGCTGTTGTGCCAGTGGTCGTGCCCGTAATCCTGATACATGTGCCACGGTTCGTTCGGCTCGGCCGCGTCGTAATGCGCCCCTTCAGCCGCCAGAATCGTCGCCCCCCGCTGCAGGTGCAGCTCAATGTTGCTCTTCAGCCGGATCGAGTAGCACGCATACGTTCCCGCCGGAAAGACAACCGTCCCGCCTCCCGCTGCCGCAGCCACCTCGATGGCCCGGTTGATCGCAGGCGTGTCGATCGTGTGCCCGTCGCCGGTCGCCCCAAAGTCGCGAACCGAAAATACCCCAAACGAATGGCCACCCGCGCCATGCATTCCGGCCTGGGCCGCCACCGGCTGCGCGCCAATAGCGCCCCCCAGAACCGCGCCGGTCATCCCGGCTCCGGCCAGACGAAAAAAGTCCCTGCGCGTATCGAATGAACTACCTGCCATTTCCACTCCTCAATAGACACTGCAAACACTGCTCCAACACATTACCTGAGCGGAGCTGGCGCGCGAAACTTCGCTAGGAATTTGATTCCGATCCGCCCTGCGGTGGCATCATGAAGAGTGCGCATCTCGCTCTTCATCACCTGTTACAACGACACCCTCTTCCCCGCCACCGGTCAGGCCACCGTTCGCCTGCTGGAGCGCCTCGGGCACACCGTCGACTTCCAGCCCGAACAGACCTGCTGCGGCCAGATGCACTACAACACCGGCTATCAGCGCGAGGCTCTCCCGCTCATGCGCCGCTTCGTCGAAATTTACCGCGAGGCCGAGCTCATCTGCGTCCCGTCCTCCTCCTGCGTCGCCATGATCCGCGACCATTACCCCAAAATGGCCGATGAGCTGCAGGATCCCACCCTGGCGCGCGACGTCGATGAACTGCTGCCCCGCGTCTTTGAGCTCACCGAACTGCTGGTCCAGCGCCTCGGCGTTGAAGACGTCGGCGCGTACTTCCCCCACCGCGTCACCTACCATGCCAGCTGCCATTCCCTGCGCAGCCTCCATCTCGGCGATACGCCACTGCGTCTGTTACAACATGTCCGAGGCATCGACCTCGTAGACCTCCCCAACGCGGACCGCTGCTGCGGCTTCGGCGGAACCTTCGCCGTCAAAATGGGCGACGTCTCCGCCGCCATGCTCTCCGAAAAGATGCAGGACATCGCCTCCACCCAGGCCGAGGTCGTCACCGCCGTCGACAATTCCTGCCTCATGCACATCTTTGGCGGACTCCACCGTCAGAACACCGGCATTCGCACTGCGCATATCGCTGAAATTCTCGCCGCCACTGAAGACCGTCAGGAGGTGCGCCCATGACCGTCCGCGTTGCCGAAGCCTCCGAAGCTCCTTCCTTCCAGAAGGCCGCGCTGCCCCTGCTCCATGACGCGCAGATCCGAAGCAACGTCCGTCACGCGACTGACGTGATCCAGCGCAAGCGCGCGCAGGTCGTCGGCGAAAGCCCGGACTGGCAACAGCTCCGCACCGCCGCCAGCGAAATCAAGGCGCACACGCTCCGCTACCTCGACCACTACCTGCTCCAGTTTGAGCAAGCCTGCACCGCCGCCGGCGGACACGTCCACTGGGCCGCCGACGCCGACGAAGCCAACCGCATCGTCGCCGGACTCGTGCGCCACTACGGCGGCCAGGAGGTCATCAAGATCAAGACCATGACCTCTGACGAGACGCGAGA
>JAJZJJ010000356.1 GCA_021810175.1 Acidobacteriota bacterium
ACTGCCAGCAGCGGGCCTGAACGGCGTGACTGGATCGCGGCAGGATTGCTATGGACAAGGGGCGGGGTCCAGGTGTTCTGCCCAGGCGCCTGCGGCCCGGCTTGCTCCGCTTTGCGCGCCGCCGCGAAGTACGACTGGATGGCGCGTTGGCGGTCCATCGCAATTTCCGGCGTTGGATAGTCGATGATGGTCAGGGTTCCCATTCCGTTCATCGCGTTGTACTGCGCCGTCACCGTTTCCGCGCTGCGGCCAAAATCCACGAGCGAAGGTGGCAGAACGCCGCCGCTTTGCTGATACGCCAACGGTCCGACAGCGTAGACCAGGGTTCGCGTCTCCAGATGTTTCTGCGGGAGGTAATTCGGCAAGGTGGGCAGCGTACCCTGATTGCCCGCTGGTTTTGGAAGCAGGGAGGCGAGATCCCGCAGTTCGGAAACGGACATCGGGGTAAGGCGGCTGAACTTTGCGTCCACCAGCGTCGTACCTTGCCAGAAAAGCACGCGCGAGCCGTCAAATGCGGCTCCGCCTCCTACCTTCTCCGGCAGCATGTTGGGCCGGCGGTAAAAAGTGAACGCGCCAAATGCTCCCGTGGCATCTCCAAAATCGATCGCCCGCACAGCCACTTTGCTGTTATCGCGCGTGTAGGTGGAGGCTTCGTAGCGGCTGAATCCGTATTCCCGCAGAACCGCTGCATTGGCGGCGTCCGCCGCGTTTGGATTCGTGGACTGCTGTGGCGTCCCACTCATGTCCCAACCGGCAAATGTTCTCGGCAAAAGCTGATCGGCGTCTGTGGAAGGTTGCGCGGCAGAACCGGGGGCTGCCTGGAGCGCAGGCGCCTTGTGCGGCTGGGGCTTAGGGGAACCCTGGCATGTGGCTGAAAACAGGACCCCTGAGACAAACAGTGCGGCAGCGACGGGAGAAAAAGAGATGCGAATTGCAGAGGGAAGTCGAAACATGGTTCGACCTCAGACTATCACTCCGCCTGTGCTGGCATCATCCTGACCGGAGCGGTTTTGGCGACGCGCATGCCGCTCATGCCGTCCACATATTCGGATACACCGCGATAAAGTGCCTCGGCCAGCCGCTGACGATATTCCGGCTGCGCCAGTTCTTCCGCATCGAGGGGATTGGTCAGAAAAGAAATCTCGGCCAGGATGGAGGGCATGTGTGCCCCGATGAGTACGACGAACGGAGCTTGCTTGACCCCGCGATTCTTCAGGCCCTCATTTCCGGCGGCCAGTCCCGTGTAGAGTGACTGCTGCACGTCTTCCGCAAACGCCCTGGATTCATCGATTTTGTCGCTCAGTGTAATTCTGCGCACCAGATCGGAAAGCTCATAGACAGAGCGGTTCGACACAGCGTTCTCGCGCGCCGCCACATTGAGCGCGTCGGGCGATGCCGTGAAATTGAGGAAGTATGTTTCCACGCCCCGCGCGTCCGGATCGGGGCTGGAGTTGGCATGGATGGACAGGAACAAGTCTGCGTGCGCGTGATTGGCGAGAGCTGTCCGCTGTTCCAGTGGAACAAACTTGTCCGTGCTCCGGGTATAAATGACCTCCGCGTCCATCTGCTGTTGCAGCAGACGTCCAAGCCGCAGGGCGACGTCCAGAGCGACGTCTTTCTCCTTCAGACCGCCCGGTCCAAGCGTGCCCGAGTCATGACCGCCATGCCCAGGGTCGATGACGATGCGTCGAACGCGCAGGCCCAGCACACGGGTCATCGAACGCTGCGAACGCTGCCCGGTTTGAGCCGGACCGCTTGCTGAATTCCACAAGATGGACGGGTCTTTGGTTGCGGAGGGCGATGGCGGTGGAAGACTGCGCGAGACGAATTTCTCCGGGGGCGCCGTCTGTACCGGCCCATTTTCGCCAATCTCTCGAAGATCCAGAATGACCCGATCGGGCTTGGTCAAAGTGAAGGAGGAAACCTTGAGCGGCCGGGCCAGTTGCAGAACAATTTCAGTCTGATCGTGCGTCAGCTCTCTTACGTTGGCCGCGCGAATCTGCAAGTCCCGCTGGAATGAGATTGCATGGTTGAGCAGCGAGCCTGCCGGACGGGCGCCGAAGACAATCAAGACCATCTGATGACGTTCCGGTGCGGGATACACGCGGTACGCCGCCGGCCCGCTCAGGTCCACAGCCACCCGGGTAAGGCTGCCCTGCGTCCATGATCGAACGTCTTGAAGAATCGCAATTTGAGTCTCAGGTTCCGGGACGGGCGAAGAAGAAACGCGCGACGCGTGTACAACGCCGGGCAAAGACGCCGCCCCGTTTCTTATGGGCGCGACGGATCTTACGGGCGCGCTGGAGGTTCGCGCCAGGGAAACGCTTCCCGCCGGGTTTGGCCGTTGGACGGAACTGAGGGCCGATGGCTTGCTCCCGGCGGGCAGTGGGGCCACGGCGTTCTTCGCGGATGCGCCGTGCCGAAACTCCAGCCGCTCGATGTCCGCTTCCTGCTGCCGCGCGCGACGGCGTAGCGGGCTTCCGGGATATTGGCTCTGCAGAAATTTCCATTGCGCCACCGCATCGTGCAGCAGGCGGGGATCGTGAAAACAATGACCTTCTTCGGCAAGCAGGTCCGCTACGGCGGCGATGGCCGGTGCGGCGTCTGGAGAGGCGGGGTCGCCGTGGTAAACGACACGGAAAGCATCGAGCGCCCGCTCATAGTCCGCGCGGGTCCGCTGCGCCACGGGCCGCAGGTGCAGTCGCCGCTGCAGCGCTTCGGCATGGGCGTACTGCGCCATGCTCCTGCTGTGGGAAGCCAGGGCCAGGGAAGTGCTCCCACGCAGCAGCATGCACACAGTGACGCACATCTTCGCGCGGAAGCGGCTGCGGCGTCCGCGCGAGAGCGACAAGTTAGAGAAGAAAAGAGGCACGGGTCCTGAGTGCGGACAAACGCGCCAGAGCATCTCTAGAATACCGGCAAGCGGGCGGCAGGAGCACAGAAATCGGAACGGAATCCAGAACGCTACGTTACTTTATTCGGGGGGCGCCGGTTACCGGAGAACCGACGCTCAGTTCTCAGAAACGGGCGATGAATTACTTGACTCACCGAGCCGCTAGCGCGCGGCCACCCAGCGAATCCCTACGTCGGCGGCCGCGCGGACGCGGTCGATCAGTTGCCCGGCATGATGTTGGATATGGCGGATATTGACGAACTGGTGCTCCAGCTTGGACATGCGATACCAACTGAAGCCACTTTCGGTGCTGTCGAGATCCAACGCGTCCACGGCGTCATCGATCATCCGATCGCAGAACTCCCAGTACTCGATCACCTGCGCTTGCGTGTACGGCTCACCCGCGACGCCATCGCCCTCGCCGCGATGCTGTTCCCACAGCCTAAACGCAGCTTCGTCATGCTGAAGATACAGATGTGCAAAGAACAGAGCGTGATACGACACCTGCCAGAACGCATTCTTGTGGTTGGTGCTCAACCACTCCTCGGACGGGCAGCGCTCGATGGCTTCCCGGAGCATCGCCAGCGATGCGTGATACTGGCTTTTCAGCACGACTCGAAGCATCGGATGCGGGTGGCTCACAGGCTCGATTGTACATAGAGGCAGCCTTCGCAGGCACCAGTCCAGCTACGGTCATGAATCGTCGGATAGACTCTGGCGAGCCATCTCCATAAGGTGAACTAAGTATGTTGTTACTCAGAAGCGAGACCTGGCGTACCTGGATTACCGAAGCTCAGGCAAGCATGGATTGCACGACTTGCGGTGCCGTGGCCAATGCGGAATCGAGCTGGCTGGCGTCTTTCCCTCCTGCTTCGGCCATATCGGGCCGTCCGCCGCCGGAGCCGCCGACTTTTTGCGCCAGTTGCGCGACGATCTTCCCGGCCTGCACGCGGCTGGTCAGGTCTTTGGTGACGCCCACGATCAACGAGACTTTATTTTCTTCCTGCACGCCGCCGAGGACGACCACGCCGGAACCTAACCTGGTTCGCAGGTTATCGATCAAAGTCCGCATTTGTCCGCGATCGAGCGCGTCCACGCGCTGGGCCAGCACTTTGATGCCGGAGACCTCGACCGCTTGCGACGCTGCGTTGTTGACGCGACCCGCCGCGGATTTCATGCGCGCTTCGTCGAGTTCGCGGCGCAGGCGCTTGAGTTCTTCCTCCTGCGCTGTGATTTTATGGCGCAGCGCTTCGGCGGGTGAATGGGCGTCAGTCTTGCCTGCGATCTGCTCGGCCAGTTTGGTAACGGCGAAGCCGCGACGAAATTCGTTGAGCGCGCCGGTGCCGGTTACGGCCTCAATGCGGCGCACGCCGGAGGAGACGCTGCCTTCACTCACCAATTTGACCAGGCCGATTTCGCCAGTCGCCGCAGTGTGCGTGCCGCCGCAGAGTTCGGTGGAGAAGTCGCCGATTTTGACCACGCGCACTTTGTCGCCATACTTTTCGCCGAAGAGCGCCATGGCGTGGAATTCGTTCACCGCGACATC
>JAJZJJ010000357.1 GCA_021810175.1 Acidobacteriota bacterium
CTGGGACTCGTCGACGCTGAGCGAGTGATCCTGGGTGATGGCGAGGATCTGCTTTTCAGCGGGCGACAGGTCGGCTTTGGGGGCCTGCTTGCCGGCGGAAGAGGTGATCCGGTCGATGGTCTGCTCGACGGCTTTGATGCTGGAGGTGTAGCGGGAGATGAGGCGGAGGCGGCCGTTGAACTGCATGACAGCGAAGGAGTAGCGGACTTTGGGCAGCGGCTTGCCCGCGGGCGGCTGTTCGCCTTTGCGCCGAGACCTGCCTTTGCGATGCTGTTTGACGCCAGGCAGAGATCGGAGGATGCGGTCAGCGATTTTGCGGGAGGCCTTGGCGGCTCCGGGATAGAGGGGATCGAAGACGAAGGTGATGAGGTGGCCCTCGTCGGCGTTGGTGACGAGGTGCAGGTCCTGAAGATGGACGGTCTGGCCATTGTCCGTGACCTGGAGCTGGGAGGGCTTGAGGTCGAGGATGGGCTTGCCGCGGCGGTTGCGGACGACCAGATCGAGGTTGACCTCGTTGACGGTTTTGCTAATGGAGGTGGGAACGGACGAAGCGGATGTGCTCTGCGCGGACGATGATGCTTTGGCGGCGGGCTTCGGATGGGAACTGGTGGATTGCGCCAGGCAGGGGAGCGATGCTCCAAGGACGAGCAGGACAGTTGCACGGAGAAGGCCGTGGGTTGCGCAATGGTGGGTCATTGGCGGGGTCCCTTTCGGATGAAACGACGGATTGGTGTCGAACCGGAGGGCCACGCAACCGGCGGGTAGAAGGATAGACCTACAAAAGGACGGCGGGCAAGCGGATAGTGAATCTGGCAGATAGGCGGCGGCCGATGGCAGTTAGCGGATGGCGTTTGGGCTGGAAAGGGGACGAGCCGAGAAGGCGGCTGGTATGGGTTCTCCCTGGGTTTGCATTTTCAGTGTGGACCACCGGGAGAGATACAGCACCGTCTATGCGCTGGGCGTGGGGCGGGGCTAAGCGGCTTGGAATGTGTGGCAGGGGCCGATACGCTGTTTCGGAATGTGACGATTTCTTCAGGGGAAGTTATTCGGGAAGTTTAGGCGGAGATATTAAGATGGGGAGCATTCCTGAAGGTCCGGAGGCTGGGGATGATATTCCGCCGATTGCTGATCTGGTTGTGCTGCCTGGCTGCATTCACGACGGCGAGTGGGGCGCAGGGCGGATCCGGGGGAGAACAGGCGAAGAATGAGGGGCCGGCGGCGCCCCCGACGATCCATACGAACGCGAACCTGGTGCTGGTCGACGTGGTGGTGACGGGCAAGGAAGGGCGGGTGCAGGGACTGAGGGCGGGGCAGTTTCATATCTTCGAGAACGGGAAAGAGCAGAGGATTACTACGTTCGAGGAGCATCGGGCGGGCGATGCGCTGCGGGCGGCGAAGGCTCCGAAGCTGCCGGCGGGCGTGTACAGTTCGTATCCGCAATATGCGCTGACGAGCGCGGCCAATGTGCTGCTGCTGGATGCGCTGAACACGCCGATGGGGGATCAGATGGAGGTACGGCAGCAGATGCTGGAGTACCTGGAGCAGATTCCGAAGGGGACACGGCTGGCGGTGTTCACGCTGGGGGCGCAGCTGCGGATGCTGGAGGGGTTCACGACGGATGCGGGGGCGATTGAGGAACTGCTGAAGAAAGGGAAGGGGTTGACGCGGCAATCGGTGCTGCTGGAGACGCCGCAGGAGGAGGATGAGGCGAATGCGGCGGCGAGCGCGTTCGATCCGGTGACGGCGGAGCAGTTTTTGGCGGATACGCGGTCGTTCGAGACGGATTTGCGGGTGGGAATGACGCTGAATGCGCTACAGGAGATGGGGAGATATCTGGCGACGATTCCGGGGAGGAAGAATCTGATCTGGTTTTCGGGTTCGTTTCCGTCGCAGATTGAACCGGATTTGACGCTGGGGGATCCGTTTTCGGCCGCGCGGCAGTACCTGGCGGCGATGGAGAAGACGGACGCGCTGCTGGCGGCGGCGCGGGTGGCGGTATATCCAGTGGACGCGCGGGGGCTGGTGAGTGTGCCGAGCGCGAATGCGGGACGGAGTTTCGGAGCAAGTTCGGGTGGGCTGATGCCACGGAAGCTGGCGACGCTCCGTAATGTGCGGGCTGGGTTTGGCAATATGGGTGGAACTGCGGTGAATGCGGCGGCGAAGGCTGACGCGCAGGAGTCGCAACAACTGCTGGATGAGCACGAATCGATGGATCAGATAGCGGAGCAGACGGGCGGGAAGGCTTTCTACAACACGAACGCGCTGGGGCAGGCGGTGGTGGATGCGATCCGGAATGGGGCGAACTACTACACGATCGGGTATGTCCCGGATGTGAAGGAGTGGAACGGGAAGTTGCGGCGGATTCGGGTGGAGGTGAGCGGGGGGAAATACCGGCTGCAGTACCGGAGGGGGTATTACGCGGAGAATCCGGCGAAGGCGGGGCCGGAGACGGCGGGGACGAACGCGCCGATGGTGAACGCGATGCAACTGGGCGCGCCGCCGCTGTCGCAGATTATTTTTGAGGCGCGGGCGCTGCCTGCGACGAGCGCGGCGGTGAAGGGCGTGAAGGCGGAGGCGGGTCCGGCGGGGGAGATGGCGCTGAAGGGGCGGGCGACGCGGTATGTGGTGCAGATGGACGTGGATCCGCATGCGATTGCGTGGCGGCGGATCAGGGGAAATGGAGGGCACGCGTCGCTGGAGGTGACGATGGTGGCGTGGAGTCCGCTGGGGAAGCGGCTCAATTACGTGGACCGGGGATTTGGGGTGAATCTGACGGCGCAGCAGGTGCAGGAGGCGGTGAAGCACGGGCTGCCGCTGGACGCGGAGATCGATTTGCCGGCGGGGCGGTGCGTGCTGCGGATAGCGGTACATGACATAACGACCGGGCGGATTGGGACGGTGCAGATTCCGGTGACGGTGGGGAAGGGCTGAGGGAGGAGGATGAATTTGTGAGGCGCGGGCGGGGAAAATCTGGAAAAATACAGATATGACCACGACGTCATCTGCAGTGTTTTCGGACCGTATCGGGCGGATTGAGATATCCGCCACCATGGCGGTGACCGCGGAAGCCGCAAAGCTGAGGGCGCAGGGCGCCAGGCTGGTGGACTTTGGCGCGGGCGAGCCGCATTTTTCCACGCCGCAGCACATTAAGGACGCGGCGATTGAAGCGATCCAGGGGAACTTTACGCGGTACACGGTGGTATCGGGTGTGCCGGAGCTGCGGAAGGCGATTGTGGACCGCCATGCGGCGGACTTTGGGTCGAGCTACACGCCGGACGAGGCGATTTTTACGACCGGCGGGAAGCTGGCTCTGTTCAACGCGATTCAGGTGCTGGTGGATCACGGGGACGAGGTGATTCTGCCGGTGCCGTACTGGGTGTCGTTCAAGGACATCGTGCAGTACGCGGGCGGCAAGGTGGTTTACCTGGAGACGGACGAGGCGGAGAACTTCCGGGTAACGGCGGACGCGATTGAAGCGGCGATTACGCCGAAGACGAAGGCGATCATTCTAAATTCGCCGTCGAATCCGTCGGGCGCGGTGGTGTCCCCGGCGGATCTGGAGCGGATTGTGAAGCTGGCGCACGAGCGCGGGATCTGGCTGCTGCTGGATGAGTGCTATGTGTACCTGCAGTACACGGGCGCGCTGGTGAGCGGGGGATCGTTCACGGAAGCGAAGGACAGCGTGGTGGTGCTGGGATCGCTCTCGAAGACGTACGCGATGACGGGATGGCGCGCGGGATATGCGCTGGCGCCGAAGCCGGTGATTGCGGCGATGACGAAGCTGCAGAGCCAGTCGACGTCGAATACGGCGTCGTTTGTGCAGAAGGCGGCGATGGCGGCATTGGCCAGCTCGCAGGACTGCGTGGCGGAGATGCGGGCGGACTTCCTGAAGCTGCGGGACAAGATCCTGGCAGGGCTGCGGGAGATTCCGGGCGTGACGTGCACGACGCCGGAGGGCGCGTTCTATGTGTATCCGAACATCTCGGCGTATCTGGGCAAGGCGGGCGTGGGGACGGCGATGGAGTTGTCGAAGCGGCTGCTGCACGAGGCGCATGTGGTGACGGTTCCGGGCGAGGCGTTCGGGACGAAGGAACACATTCGGCTGTCGTACGCGACGTCGCACGCGGACGTGGAAGAAGGGCTGCAGCGGATGAAGGCGTTTCTGGCGAAGCTATAAGGGACTCGCCGTCCAGGCGGGCGGGCTTCGCGCAAAGCAACAAAAAGCAGTGGAGATGGCCGTTCCCTCAGGGGGCGGCCATTTCTGTTTGGGGCTGGCCGGGGGCGAATTTCGGAGTGAGTGCGGGCTGGGGATCGAGGCGGAGGATGAGGAGGGTCATGTCGTCGTGCTGGGGAGCGCCGGAGGTGAAGGCGTCGGCGGCGGCGAAGAGTGCCTGGAGGGTCTCCGGGGCGGTGCGGGAGGAAGTGGAGAGGGTG
>JAJZJJ010000358.1 GCA_021810175.1 Acidobacteriota bacterium
CTTGACTCGGGCGAAATGGCATGATCATTGCCTTCATCATGGCCGCTGCTATGAATTTCGTCAGCTACTTCTACTCTGACAAAATCGCCTTGGCCACCTATCGCGCCCAGCCCGTCACCCGCGAGCAGCTTCCCCGCGCCTACCAGGTCGTCGAGCGCATGACCCAGCGGGCCGGCCTTCCCATGCCGTCCATCTACGTCATCCCAACCGACTCACCCAATGCCTTCGCCACCGGCCGTAATCCCAGCCACGCCTCCATCGCGGTGACTCACGGCATCCTCAATCTCCTGAATGATGACGAACTCGAGGGCGTCCTTGCCCATGAACTGGGCCACGTCCGCAACCGTGACATCCTTACCAGCTCCATCGTTGCCACTCTTGCCGGTGCCATCACGCTCATCGCACGCATGGGCTACTGGGCCGCGCTCTTCGGCGGATATGGCGACCGCGACCGCGAAGGTAGTGGTGGCGTCTTCACCGCTCTGCTCATGATGATCGTCGCTCCTATTGCCGCCATGCTCATCCAGCTCGCCATCTCTCGCTCCCGCGAGTTCGAAGCAGATGCCACCGGTGCCCGCATGACTGGCAATCCCTATGCACTGGCCAGCGCTCTGCAAAAAATTGACGCATATTCCCGCCGCGTACCCTTAGCCGCATCCCCCTCCACTGCACATCTCTTTATCGTGCAGCCGCTTCTCAGCCGTGAATTCCTTGCCGGACTCTTTTCTACCCATCCACCCATTGCCCGGCGCATTGAGCGGCTCACTGGCCGCCCCAGCATCTATTGAACGGAGGCTTCCACTTATTATGCGATTTCTGCTGCGCTCTCTCGTCCTGCTCCTGCTCGTCCTCTGGGTGGGTGGCTCCATGTTCTTCCCCATCGTCGCTGCGTCGGCCTTCTCAGTTCTGCCAATCCATCAGGCCGGCCTGGTCGTCGGCAAGAGCCTCCCCATTCTCCAATTCGAAGGACTAGTCGCCGGAGCCCTGCTGATTCTATTTCTTGCTCTCGGGCAGCGCATCCGTGCCTTCTCACGCAACGTGATTGCGCCCATAATTCTCGTCGCCATCATGATGGGCCTCACTGCGTTTTCGCAATTCTCCATCATTCCCCGCATGCAAAACGCCCGCATTGAGGCAGGCGGCAACATCGAGTCCGTCCCCAGGACCAACCCATACCGTGCCGAGTTCGACCGGCTGCATCGTGAAGACGTTAAAGTTTTTGAAATTGTCCTCATTAGCGGAATTGTTGCCACGCTGGCCGTCGCCTGGGCTGCCGCGCCCGGCGCGACAACCAATCCGCGGACCTGATCCTCCCCACGTCCACCGGCTACCGCCCAAATGCTGTTATGATGAGCGATTGTTTAGGCTCGGAAATTGCATCTGCAACTTCGCCCAGTAAACGCAACCCGGATCACTATGCTCGTCTCTCTCATCCTCGGCTGTATTGCAGGCTCGGCAAACCTCTTTGGCGGACTCATCCTCGTCCAGCGCCGATGGAACAACCGCTCCCTGCGCTACTTCATCGCTCTCGGCGCCGGCTTCATGATGTCTGTCGCACTGCTCGACATGCTGCCGGAAAGCATGCACTTCTCCCCTAAGTGGGCACCCCTGTTGGTTCTCGCCGGCTACTGCATCATCCACCTCGTGGAACACACGATTACCCCTCATTTTCATCTCGGCGAAGAAACTCATACCGAGGAGTTCATCCACACTCACACCGGAATCTCTGTTTTGCTTGGCCTGTCTGCTCACGCATTCTTTGACGGCGTCGCCATCGCCTCCGGCTTCGTCATCTCCAGTTGGCTCGGCTGGCTCATCTTCACGGCAATTCTGCTCCATAAGATTCCGGAGGGCTTCACCGTGGCATCCGTCATGCTGGCCTCGGGACGCACCCGCGGCACCGCGGTCCTCGCAGCCTTTATTCTGGCGACCTCAACCGTCGCTGGCGTCCTCATCATCGATCTGCTGCCCCACTGGGTATTTGGCGGGCTCCCGCTCTCCGCCGGTGCAGCCATCTACGTCGCTGCCTCTGACCTGATCCCGGAAGTCAATCGCGAGCACAGCCTCAGCATCGCGCTCGTATTTTTTCTCGGTGTCGTCCTCTTCATTGCTATCCGCACCATTGCCCCCGTATAACCCCATCGTCGCCTCAACCCTGCTCCTCCCGCTCCTTCCACAACCGGTACATGCCCCACGCGGCTACCGTGGACATATCCTGAATCGTCCCATCCAGCAGCATTCCCTCAAACTCCGCAACCCTCACCTGTTTCACCTCCAGATCGTGCTCCTCCTCGTCCCGATCCGTACTCTCCTGCCTCAGATCCGTCGCCAGGTAGATATGTTGCTTCTGCCGCGTAAATCCATATGCCACCCAGTTCATGCCCAGCCGCACCACCCTCCCCGCAACCAGCCCGGTTTCCTCGCGCAACTCGCCCCGAGCCAACTCTTCCGGATCTACATCCGGCGTCTCCCATCCCCCCTGCGGAAACTCCATGCATCTCTTCTGCACCGTGTACCGAAACTGCTCCACCAGATACACTGAGCCCCCCTCGATCGGGACAATCACCGCACAGTCGTCCTTATCCACAACGGAGTAAATCCCCTCCACCCCGTTGCTGCGCTCGATCCGATCCTCCCGCAGACGCATCCAGCGGTTGCGGTATACCTCTCTCGTCGCCAATGTTCTTATGCTCATGCGGCTCCTATTCTCCCACGTCGCGCCCATTCTCCCGTCGTCCACTTCCTGTTTCGGTCCAAAGCAGTTACTCTGTTTTCGGTCCACTACATCGATTTACATCAGGTCATTGCAGAATTTCGCTCCGGCCTGCTTCGGGGGTTCGTTATGTTTCTTGGTCTGGACGTCGGCACTGGCGGCACACGTGTCGTTCTTGTCGACAAATCGGGTGCGCTGGTCGCCTCAGCTTCCTGTGCGCACGAAGACTTCCGCTCGCCCCAGCCCGGCTGGGCCGAGCAGGATCCCCACGACTGGTGGCGCGCCGCCCAGCAGGCCATCCGCGATACCCTCGCCCAGGCGCCCGGCGCAAAAATCCTGGCCGTCGGGCTCACCGGCCAGATGCACGGCGCCGTCATGCTCGACAACGATGGCAATGTCCTCCGTCCATCACTCATCTGGTGCGATCAGCGCACCCAGCCCCAGTGCGATTGGCTCCACGCCCAGTTCGGCCCCGGCAATACCGGCCGCGCAAAGCTCATTGAGCTCACCGCCAATCCCGCGCTGCCCAACTTCACCCTCACCAAACTGCTCTGGGTCCGCGACCACGAGCCAGAAATCTTCGCGCGCATCGCCCACGTCCTCTGCCCCAAGGACTACGTCCGCTTCCGCATGACCGGCTCCTACGCCATCGACATGCAGGAAGCCTCCGGCACGTTGATGCTCGACGTTGCCCGCCGCCGCTGGTCCACCGAAGTGCTGAAAGTTGCCGGTATCCCTGAATCCTGGCTGCCGCAGCTCTTTGAATCACCTGACGTCTGCGCCCATATCTCCGCCGAAGCCGCCGCTGCCACCGGCCTCCCGCAAGGCACACCTGTCGTTGCCGGAGCTGGCGATCAGGGCGCCGGAGCCATCGGCATGGGCATCCTCGAGCCTGGCTCGGTTTCAGCTACCATCGGCACATCCGGCGTCGTCTTCGCCGCCACCGCCGCGCCCACTCGGGATCCCCAGGGCCGCCTTCACACCTTCTGCCATGCCGTCCCCGGCCGCTGGCATGTCATGGGCGTCACCCAGGCCGCGGGGCTTTCCCTGCGCTGGCTCCGTGATACCTTCGCTCCCGGCGTCGACTACGACGAACTCACCGCAGGAGCAGCCAAAGTCCCCCCCGCCAGCGACGGCCTGCTCTGGACGCCCTATCTCCTCGGCGAACGCACTCCGCACCTCGATCCCGAAGCCCGCGCCGCCTTCATCGGCATCCACGCCGGCCACACCCGCAACCACTTCGTCCGCGCCGTCATGGAAGGCGTAGCCTTCTCCCTGCAAGACACTTTCACGCTCTTCGCCGAACTCGGTATCCCCGTCAAAGGCGTGCGCCTCGGCGGCGGAGGAGCGCGTGGCAAACTCTGGCGCCAGATTCAAGCCGACATCTACAACCACACCGTCGATGTCCTTACCGCGGAGGAAGGCGGAGCCTTTGGAGCCGCGCTCCTCGCCGGTGTCGGCTGTGGTGGCTGGGCCACTCTGGAGGAAGCCTGCGCCACGGCCATCCACGTCGCCGACCAGATTCCACCCCGGCGCGAAGCCGTCGCCCGGTATGAAAAGGCCTACCGTGCCTACCGCGCCGTCTATCCCGCGCTCAAAAATATCCACGCTTGAATCAATAGCCAAACGGGGCGCCAAGCCATCGGCGCCCCACTTCGAAGCTCCACTGCTTGAAACCGGCCGCGATGCCACGACAGCCCGTCT
>JAJZJJ010000359.1 GCA_021810175.1 Acidobacteriota bacterium
CCTGCCCGGCGTTAAATACGTCATCATCCTCGAAAGCATCAACGACATCGGCGCTCTCCACAACGTCAATCAGCCGCAGTACAAGCTCACCGCCGCCGACCTCGAACAGGGCCTCGCCCAGATGGTCGCCCGCGCTCACGAACACGGCATCAAGGTCTTCGGCGCCACCCTCACCCCCTACAAAGGCGCCTTCTACTACACCCACCGAGGCGAAAAGATCCGCGAGCAGGTCAATCACTGGATCCGCACCAGCGGCGTCTTCGACGGCGTCGTCGACTTCGACAAAGCCACCCGCGACCCTCAGAATCCGCTCACCTACCTGCCCAAATACGACAGCGGCGACCACCTCCACCCCGGCGACACCGGCTACTCCGCCATGGCCAACTCCATCAACCTCAGCCTCTTCCAGTAGCCGCACCCTGCTGGGGCCCCATGCAACAGGGGCCCCAGCCACCTCCTCGCCAGGCAATCCCGCCCTGGCCTCCCTCACGCGCTCCCCGCCTCCCGCGCGCCCCTGTAGAATCGGTTTGGCCTTTCCCCGGGAGAATCTGTGAAGCAAAACATCGCCACCCTCGTCATCGCCGCCATCGCCCTGGTCTTCCTCGCCATGCACAGCTCTGCCCTCCCGTGGACCCCCATGCGCATCGCCGGAGTCGCCATCGGCATCCCCGCCTTTCTCCTGCTCATCGTCGCCCGCATGCAGCTCGGATCGGCCTTCAGCCTCCGCGCCCGGGCTTCCACCCTGGTCACCACCGGCCTCTACTCCCGCATCCGCAACCCCGTCTACCTCTTCGGAGGCCTCTCCGCTGTCGGCATCTTTCTCTGGAGCGGCCGCCCCTGGCTCCTGCTCGCGCTCCTCGTCCTCGTCCCCCTCCAAATCGTCCGCATCCGCAAAGAAGAACAGGTCCTCGCCGAAAAATTCGGCGACGCCTACCTCAACTACAAACGCACCACCTGGTTCTAACCCGGATCGCCCCCCATCGCGCCTTTGCATGGAGCCTGCCGGCATCTCGCCACCAGAAACCTCCCCCGGTCAGAGCGTTTACACTCGCCACGATGCCCTTTCAGGACCCCGCGCTCAGCCGCTTGCCCGTATGCCAGAAATAGCATATCCTGGGTTTAGATGAACGCCGAAGCCGGACCCGCCCACAAACCGCTGATTTGGGTAGCGGATTCTCGCGAAGTCGTGCGGAGCTTTCCAGACGCGGTGAAGAGCGATTTCGGCGTAGCACTCTATCAGGCGCAATTGGGTGGAAAGCACGCACTGGCCAAGCCACTGCGCGGCATCGGTCCCGGCGTTTTGGAGATCGTCTCCGATCGTCGGGGAGATGCGTTTCGCGCGGTTTACACCGTAAAGCTGGCGGGCAGGGTCTATGTTCTGCACGCCTTCCAGAAAAAGTCGAAATCCGGCATTGCGACGCCGAAATCCGAAATCGAACTCATCAAACAGCGGCTCAGGCGTGCCATCGAAATGCACGAGGCGTGGGGTAAACAACATGACTAAACAGGATTACAGCGAGGGCAGCGGCAACGTATTCGCCGATCTCGGATTGCCGAACGCGGACGAATTGCTGGCTAAAGCCGATCTTGCCG
Source organism: Acidobacteriota bacterium (assembly GCA_021810175.1). Next base: position 1,594 of record JAJZJJ010000359.1, read on the forward strand.
TTCGCATCACGGACATTCTCCGCCGCCGCCGTCTGACCCAGGTTCAGGCTGCCGAAATCCTGGGTGTCGATCAGCCGAAGGTATCTGCCCTGATTCGTGGTCGTATCGCAGGATTTTCGATTGAGCGCCTTTTGCGTTTCCTGCTGCTTCTCGGCGCGGATGTGGCGATCACCATTCAGCCCCATCATCAACGTACCCATACACGCTCGCAAAAGACGACGAAGAAGCCCGGCTCCAAATTCCCTCGACGCGGTGTATTGACAGTCAGTGAAATAGGAACTGCGAAGAAACTCGCGAGTTGAAATCGGGAGCAATTCCTGAAATTTCCATCTCCGTGCCCTCTGCGTCCTCTGTGGTAAGTGTTGTTGCACACGCACCGCCCGCCCGCACCCACCTGCGGCCTTCGCCCCAGCCGGATGTCAAGCCTCCACCGCCCGCACCAAAGTAACCGCCGCTCATTCCACGCCACTTATCCCGCATCCCGCCCAATAAGAGTTGGCACTCTTATCCGCCGGACTTGTTACCCTGAATATAGATAGGAAAAATCCAAAGGTCCGCCCTCCCGGCGGACCTTTTCCTTTCTGGAAAGGAATCTTCCATGCCTGCCGCTCCCGAATGTGCCTACTTCTACCGCGACGGCCGCCACTGCCGCCGCATCCCCGCCCGCACCGAGTCCTTCTGCCGCGCCCATCGCCCCCGCCAGCCCGACGAGGAAGCCCTCAACGCCGAGGCCATCGCCTACTGCCGTCAGCTCGACAATCTCCCCCTCGCCGACGTCCTCGACTCCCTCAGCGAAACCATCGCCGCCATGTCCCCCATCGCCGAAGATGCTCGCATCCCCTACGCCGTCCGCGCCGCCTTCTCCCGCTCCTCCGTCGCCATCACCGTCGCGCTCGATCTTGTCGGCTCGCAATACGCCCCACAGCTCACCCCCGATCAGCTCACCGAGCTTTGCGACAGGATGTCAGCCCTCGCAAAATGAAATCGCCACCACACCCTGGCTGCCCCGTCTCCCGAAGGGGGGCGCGAGAACGCGAAGCGTCCGCCTTCAGGCTTCCCCCATCTGCGAGTATTGGGCAGCGGCGGGAAGCCACTAACCTCCACGGAATCATATGAATACGCATCTATAACAAAACAAAGGACCGCAGTAAACACCGTGGAATCATATGCTTACAGAATCACGACGAACCGCCCAAACCGGCATCCCTTTTGGAATCATATGCATGCGGAAAATAGCGGCTTTCCCGGGGGAGGTCCCGGCCACTCCAAATCAGCCCGCAGGTTGGCAGAGGCGTGAGAACGCGACGCTCCTCTTTTCCCCCTCTCGGGGACGAAAAGCCCACCAGCCACCGTCCACCGTCCACCCTCCTACCCTCTGTGTCCTCCGTGTCCTCTGTGGTAAAGCTCGTCGCACCTCTGCGAGTACTTGGCGGAGGCGGGAAGGCACTAACCTCCACGGAATCATATGGATACGTATCTATAACAAAACAAATGGCCGCGATAAGCGCCGTGGAATCATATGCTTACAGAATCGACACCAATCCGGCACAGCACTAAGCCATTTGGAATCATATGCATACGGAAAATCGGCCATTTTCCCGAGGGGGAACTCCCCAAAAAGCAAAATGCCCTGAATTCAGGGCATTTTACAGTCGATGGGATGGTCGGCGTCGCGGCGCTCAACCCTCCTGCTTCACCGTCCGGAACATCGCAATCGCCTCAATCTCCACCAGCAGCTCCGGCCGGCACAGCTTCGCCTGAATGCCCGTCGAAGCCGGCAGCGGATCGAGCCCCTGTTCCTTGAAGAACGCCGTCCGCTCCTCGTTGAAGGCATCGTAGTCGCGGTCGATATCCCGCAGATAGCAGCTCGTTCTCACAATGTCGTGCCAGGTCGCGCCTTCGCTCTTCAGCAGCCCGGTCAGGTTGGCCAGCGTCCGCCGCATCTGCGCCCGGAAGTCGCCAATGTGGACGCTCACGCCGTTTTCGTCGATGCTCGCCGTGCCCGAAATCAGCAGAATGGTCAGCCCATTCAGATCGATCCGCATGCCCCGCGAAAAGGAGCTGGGCTTCGCATAGGCATACGCCTCGTTCAATACTCCGTGGTTGGTGATCGCGCGCTTGCTGATCGGCGCATGCGCGATTTCGGCTAACAGCTCAGCAACTGAATTCATAGGGATAACTCCTTGGGATAAAAAAACTGACTAACCAACTTCCATCTCGCAATCCGCCGGCCGGCCGCTCATGCAACCGTCTCCAGCGCCAGATCCTGCGACCCGCGCAGCTCGCACCAGGGACGAAGATCCTCCATCATCGCCTCGAACTCCTCCAGCGTCAGCGACTGCTCGCCGTCGCTCAACGCCCGCTCCGGATTCGGGTGAACTTCCACGATCATCCCGTCGGCGCCCGCGGCCACAGCCGTCCGCGCCAGCGGCGCCACAAACTGCCGGTGCCCGGCCGCATGGCTCGGATCGGCAATCACCGGCAGCCGTGCGATCTGCTTCAGCACCACAATCGCGGCGATATCGAAGGTGTTCCGTGTCGCGGTCTCAAATGTGCGAATGCCACGTTCGCACAGAATCACATTGGGGTTTCCATGGCTCACCACGCACTGCGCCGAGCGCAGCATATCCGCCACCGTGGCTACCATGCCCCGCTTCAGCAGAACCGGACGCCCGGTATGCGCCGCCGCTTCCAGCAGCGCGTAGTTCTCCATGCTCCGCGAGCCGATCTGGAGGATGTCGGCATACTCGGCCACCAGCGGCGCATCCGCGGCCGCCATCACTTCCGTCACGATGGCCAGCCCCGTCAGCTCCCTCGCTCG
>JAJZJJ010000360.1 GCA_021810175.1 Acidobacteriota bacterium
TGGGAGGAGGCCTAGTCTGCTACGGGCTGGGCTTCTGGGGTGGCGTCGGTCACGGCGGCGGCTTCGGCGTCAAGCACGGTTCCGATGGCGTGGATGACGGAGGCGATGCGCACGGCGGCGATGACCAGATCCTCGGCTGCACCCTTGTCGCGAACGACCTTCTCATGGGAGTCGACGCACTTGCCGCATCCGTTGACGGCGGAGACGGCGAGGCACCAGAGCTCGAAGTCGAGCTGCTCGATGCCGTGGGTGCGGATGGCATTCATGCGCAGGCGGGCGGGGAGGGTGGGGTATTTGTCATTGGAGGAGAGGTGATGGAAGCGGTAGAAGATGTTGTTCATCGCCATGATGGCGGCGGCGGATTTGGCGGCTTCGAGCGCCTGGGGGGAGAGATGGCCGGCGGCCTCGGCGAGGACGGCGGCGGCGAGGCGGGGGCTGCGCGTGGCGAGGGTGGTGGAGACGACGGTTCCCCAGAGCTGCTGGGTGGAGAGCTCGGTGTTCTGACGGATGAGCGAGGAGTAATTGAGCTTGAGATCTTTGGCGTACGCGGGCAGAGCGTCGATGATGGCGTCAACGGACACGGGAACCTCCTGAGGGCGTGGGTGCAGAAGAGGCCCCGGAGTTTTCGGGGCCTCTTCGCTGTAGTGCTGTCGGCCGAATTGGGCCGGGCCGGATCGGGCCTGGTTAGGCGTTGATGGTTTCTTCGCCTTTGTGCCAGTTGCAGGGGCAAAGCTCATCGGTCTGGAGAGCGTCGAGCACGCGGAGGACTTCCTGGGGATTGCGGCCGACGGAGAGATCGGTGACGTAGACGAAGCGGATGATGCCCTGGGGATCGACGAGGAAGGTGGCGCGCTGGGCGACACCGGCGTTGACGTCGAGGATGCCGAGCTGCTCGCAGAGATCGCGCTTGACGTCGGCGAGCATGGGGAAGGGCAGGTCCTTCAGATCAGGGTGGTTGTTGCGCCAGGCGAGGTGAACGAATTCGGAGTCGATGCTGCCGCCGAGGATCTGGCAGTCGCGGTCTGCGAATTCGGCATTGAGCTTGCCGAAGCCGGCGATCTCGGTGGGACAGACGAAGGTGAAGTCCTTGGGCCAGAAGAAATAGAGCTTCCACTTGCCGGCATAGCTCTCGTCGGTGATGGTTTCAAAGGCTTTGTTTTTGTCGGTGCTTACGGTGGCGGTAACGGAAAAGGATGGAAACTTCTCTCCAACAGTCAGCATGAATGACCCTTTCATCAAGGAAGGTAGAAGTATGAGTCGCGATTCTTTCGCAGGGGTATACAGACAATGCCTGCTTGCGCTGCATCGTTTTGGATTCGTCTGTGGGGTTTCCGGATTCGCGCCCTGAGAACGCGCCGGAGATCGAAGCGTTCGGCGGGTGAGAGTACGGGCCCATTTGCTTCTATTTCTATCCTGGAGCCGGAGGCGAGGAGAGGTCAATGGCGGGGGGGCAGCCAGGGCAGGCTGGAATGTGAGGTGCATTCAGGCATGTGAATTGTGCGTATTCGGGACGGCGCGGGGATATTGCGGCCTGAGCAGCGGGGATGGCGGATGGGGACGGGCGGAAGTGCATTCCGGCGGAAACCGCCGGGGAGCGGGGACTTACCCGAAAAAATGACCATAGGAACGGCGGATTCGTTTTGCATGTTTTGGGTGTGCTACATTCAGGGTCTCAGTAGCCGCCGTGAACGGCCTCCGGCGCAGGGCAGATAAAGGTGGAGTCTACGAAGACCAGCGAAACCGCCCCAGTCCGCGCCGCCACCATCCTGGTGGCGGAGGACGATCGAATGGTTCGCTACCTGCTGTCGGAGGTACTCCAGTCGCAGGGGCATCGGGTGATTGCATGCGAGGATGGAGCGGACGCGCTGCGGACGGTTCGGCTGCGGCTGGACGAGATCGACGCGGTGGTGACGGACTCGCTGATGCCGGGGATCGACGGGAGCAAGCTGGTGGCGGAGATCCGGGCGCTGGGGTCGGGGATTCCGATTCTGGTGGTGAGCGGAAGCGTGGAGGAGCCATCCTGTGATGCTTGCGATGATCCGGGAACGGTACATCTGACCAAGCCGCTTTCTCCGGAGCGGTTGAAATCCGAACTGAACAGGCTTCTATACGGTACGATGTAGAGTTTGCATCTGAGCTGTGCAGCGCCGTTCGGCTGCGGGAGAAGCAATGATCATCGGTGTACCGAAGGAAGTGAAGGACCACGAGAGCCGTGTCGGCATAACGCCGGCCGGCGTGAAGGCGCTGAGCGACGCCGGCCACAAAGTGCTGGTGGAGACACAGGCCGGAGAATTGTCGGCGTTTACGGACGAAGAGTATCAACTGGCCGGAGCCCAGATTGTGGGCTCGGCGCATAACGTGTGGGGCCATGCGGACCTGGTGGTGAAGGTGAAGGAGCCGGTGGAGAAGGAGTATGGCTTCTTCCGCGAGGGTCTGGTGCTGTTCACGTATCTGCATCTGGCTCCGCTGCCGGCGCTGACGGAAAAGCTGCTGGAGAAGAAGGTGACCGGGATCGCCTACGAGACGATCCGGGATCGGTTTGGAGCGCTGCCGCTGCTGACGCCGATGTCGGAGGTGGCGGGGCGGATGTCAGTGCAGGTGGGAGCGGCGTATCTGGAGAAGGAGCGCGGCGGGCGCGGGCTGCTGCTGGGCGGAGTGCCCGGGGTGCCTCCGGCGAGCGTGTGCATCATCGGCGGCGGCATTGTGGGAACGAATGCGGCGAAGATCGCGCTGGGCATGGGCGCGCGGGTGACGCTGGTGGATGTGAATCTGAACCGGCTGCGGGAGCTGGACGACATTTTCAACGGACGGATTTTCACGCTGGCGTCGAATGCGTGGAACGTGGCGCGGGCGGTGCAGGAGGCGGATCTGGTGATTGGCGGAGTGCTGATTCCAGGGGCGGCGGCGCCGCGGATCGTGACGCGAGAGATGGTTGCGAATATGAAGAAGGGCGCCGTGATTGTGGACGTGGCGATCGACCAGGGCGGGTGCGTGGAGACGGCGCATCCGACGACGCACAGCGATCCCTCGTATGAAGTGAACGGGGTGGTTCACTACTGCGTGACGAATATGCCGGCGGCGGTGCCGAATACGTCGACGCTGGCGCTGACAAACGCGACGTTTCCTTACGTGATGCGGCTGGCCCGCGATGGTGCGCGGAAGGCGATCCTGGGGGACGACGGAATTCGCGACGGGGTGAACACACACGAAGGCGTGCTGACGTGCGAGCCGGTTGCGGTTTCGCAGAACAAGCCGTGGACGGCGGTGCGGACGCTGCTGGGGTGAGGTTAAGGGGCGCAGCGGAGAGCCGCGCCCCTTTGGGCTATTCGGTGATGTGAACGGAGTGGTCGAGACGGAAGGTGACCAGGGTTTCAGCGGGGAGGAAGATCTCCCGGTTGCCGGTCATTGCGGTGCCGGCAGCACCAGCGCCAGCGCCAGCCAATCCGCCGATGAGAGCACCTTTGCCGCCGCCGGCGATGCCGCCGATGATGGCGCCGAGCGCACCGCCGCCGCCGACGAATCCGGCAGTGCGACGTCCTTTGCCCTTCTCCACCTGGGACATGGTGCTGGTGTTGACGGCATAGCTGCCCCAGCGGGTGGTGACGCGCTCGAGACGGAGAGCGAGGACGGCCTGGCCGCGGAAGCGACCGAGCCTTCTGGCCTCAATGACGGCCCCTTCAGCGCGAGCATCCTGAGGAATCACCGTCTGACCGTGGACGATGACGGGAGAGGCCAGGGTGGCGGAGAAGGTTTCGCCAGTCTGGCTGATTTTGGAGCCGAGGTCCTGATCGAGGCGGACGCGGATGGGGGTGCCGGCGGGGATGGTGATGCGGGCCGGAGGGGGCGGTGTCTGGGGTTGGGCCGACTGGGGAGCGGGCGCAGAGGCCGGTGCGGGAGCGGTTGCGGCAGCCTGCTGGGCGGTGGGCTGGGCCTGCGAGGCAGGCTGAGACTGGGACTGGGATTGGGAGGCTGGCTGAGCCGGAGTCTCCGCGGGTTGAGAGTTGTGCTTGCTGCAGCCGTTGATGGCAAAGGACACCGCGACTGTAAGGACCGCGAGGGAGGAGGTCAAGCCGATCTTTCGCATATGACTACCTTCAGGGGAATGGAGTGGGTTGCGCCTGTACAGGGACGGGCGGTGGCTGGGCGCAGATGGCTGCAGCCGTCAGATGCAAGCCTATAATCGGGGTGAGTTAGGAGCAAGTCCTGTCTTGGCGGAAAAGAGGAATCGGCGAGCGACTCTGACCCTGCTGTCGGTGGTGGGGCTGATTTTGCTGGTGTTTCTGCTGGCGCTGAACGCGTTCAATGTGCCATCGCTGAATCCGCGCACGACGTCGCAGATCATTGTGCTGACGTCGGTGTCGGTGCTGGTATTTCTGCTGTTTGTAACGGTGCTGGTGCTGCTATTC
>JAJZJJ010000361.1 GCA_021810175.1 Acidobacteriota bacterium
GACCGTGCGGAATGGGGTCTCCAGCGTCTTACATAGAGAAGAGCAATCGAGAAGGGCATTGAAGGAGAACCAGGCCATGACCCCGCAGGAAGCTCAGATGTTGCAGGACCTTGTTCGTAAGGTGGAAGGAACAGCGCTGACGGAAAAGGATCCCGATGCGGAAGCATTGCTACAAGATGGTCTGGGGCGCGATCCCGATGCGATTTACAAACTGGCCCAAACGGTGCTGATCCAGAATATTGCACTCGAACAGGCTCGGACTCAGATGGAGCGGATGCAGCGTCAGCTATCGCCGCCGCAGCAGCCACCGGTGCACAGCACGAGTTTTCTGGGGGATTGCTGCATCACCATGCGCCGCAGGCAGCTCCGCCACCTCCGCCACCGGCTTCGCAATATCAGGCGGTACCGCCATCGTACGGCGCTCCGGGATACGCGCCAATGCCGGGTTATGCGCCTCCGCCTTCATACGGAGGATCGGGCGGCGGATTTTTGCGTTCGGCAGCAACGACCGCTGCTGGCGTAGCGGGTGGGATGCTGGCGTTCGAAGGGATTGAGTCGCTGATGCACGGCGGGATGGGCAGCGGGTACGGCTTCGGCGGGGGCATTCCCGTGGATGAGACGGTGATCAACAACTACTATGAAGGGCCACAGGACCAGGGTGCAACCCAGGGGCAGGATGACCCTGGGCAGTATACCGACGGCAGCGCCGATCTTTCTGGAGATCAGGGCTTCGGGGATGAGCAGAACTATGGCGATCCCGGCGGCGACGACATGGGCGGAGACATGGGTGGCGACGACGGCGGGGACTACGTCTGAGATCTAACCGATCCAAGACCAGTGCAGGAGGTCAGACCTGGGCGTTTCAGGTGAACTAAGGCACACCATTGCCGATCAGGTGATGTCTTCGGTGTCGAAAGGCGCCTTGAGCGAAACGCCGTGTACCTGGCTGACGAGGTCGCGAACGACGTCCTCAAGCTGGCGCTGACTTTCCATCACGGCGCTCATCGTCTGGAGTTCGCCCGGCTCTTCGATTCGCTCCAGAAGAACGACGGCATGAGCCTGCGCTACATGATCCACGTTGAGGCCTTCGGGCGTCTTCGCCTTGATCCCGACGTTGGTCGGAGCAATGTCCAGCAACTCGGCAACGCGTTCGCGCATTTCGCCGGAAATGGGACCAATGCGCGGCGCGTTCAAAATCAAAGTGGTGTCCACATTGACGATGCGGTATCCCGCGTTCTGTATCTCCTCGATGGCCAGATTGAGGAAGATTGCGGAGTCTGCGTCCTTCCAGCGGGGATCTCCCGGCGGGAAAAAGCTGCCGATATCGCCGGCGGAAACCGCGCCGAGCAGAGCATCGGTGATCGCGTGAAGAAGCACATCGCCGTCAGAGTGTCCGGCGAGACCCTCAGGGTGATCGATGCTGATGCCGCCGATCTTCAGCGGAACCCCAGCCCGGAAAGCGTGCGAGTCAAAACCGTAGCCGATCCGAATATCCATAGCTAATCCCTTTGATCTCAGGGGTATATCACGCGTAGCGCGGAGATACAGCCTGGTTCAGAGTGTCGAGTTGCGCTGCGAAAGAAAAAATTCAGCCAGCTCCAGATCACCCGGCTGCGTGATCTTGATGTTCGACGAAGAGCCTGGAACCACAAAGACCTGGGTTCCGGCCCGTTCGACGATGCTGGCTTCATCGGTGCCGGCAAATCCGTCGGCCTCCGCCTCGGCGAAGGCGCGGCGCAGCAAGGCGCAGCGGAACCCCTGCGGCGTCTGCGCCTGGACGATGTACTCGCGCGGTATGGTCGCGGTTACGATGGCTCCATCCGCTGTCCGTTCCACCTGCTTGATGGTGTCGACGGCAGGCAGGCCAACGATCGCGGCGCTGTGTTTCTCGACGGCTTCGACGACGCGGCGAATGACGGCCGGCTCGATGAGGGGGCGTACCGCATCATGGACGAGAACGATGTCGTCGGGATCGCAGTCGAGCGAACGGAGGGCGTTGTAGACGCTCTCCTGGCGGGAATCGCCGCCTTCGACGATGCGGACCTTGCCGGCATAGCCGTGCTCGGAGACCTGGGCTTGCAGCCGTTCGCGCTCGGAGGCGCGGACGGCGATGACGATGGAGGCTATGTCCGGCACGGCTGCAAAGGCGCGCAGCGTGTGAATCAGGATGGGCAAGCCGGCAAGTTCGAGGAACTGCTTGGGGGCGGTTTGGGCTGCGTGCCCTGACGCCATGCGCGTGCCCAGACCGGCTGCGGGCAAAATGACAAATAACCGCATAGAAAGAGGAGTATACCGCAGTAAGGCCGGGTGAAGAGATTTAAGGTAGAGTTGGATCGGAAGAAGATCAGCAGCTGAATCGGCAACTGAGGGGAAACGAATGCGAAAAGTACTTCTGCCGGTGGTTCTTGGCTTTGTGATGGCGACGACCGCGGTGTGGGCGGGGCAGAGGAGCGCGGCAAGCCTGGCAATTACGCCTCCGATGGGATGGAACAGCTGGGATTCGTGGGGGTTCACGATCAACCAGGCGGAGTTCAAAAAGACGGCGACGTGGCTGCACGACTACCTCCAGCGTTACGGGTATCAGTATGTGGTGATCGACGAGGGGTGGTTTGCCCGGCAGCCGGAGAAACCTGCCGGCCAGGAGGACTACAACATTTCGCCGAATGGGCTGTACATGCCGGCGGTGAACCGGTTTCCGTCGGCGGCGGGCGGCAAAGGATTTGCGCCGCTGGCGGCGTGGGTGCATTCGCAGGGGCTGAAATTCGGGATCCATATCGTGCACGGGATTCCGCGGTCGGCGGTGGAGAAGAACGAGCGGATTGCGGGTTCGAGATACACGGCGGCGGAGGCGGCGGACACGAGCGACACGTGCCAGTGGAACTCGGACAACTACGGGGTGAAGGACAACAAGGCCGGGCAGGCTTACTACGACGCGATGGCGAAGCTGTACGCCAGCTGGGGCGTGGACTTCCTGAAGGTGGACTGCATCTCGCAGCCGTGGAACGGGCCGGAGATTGCGATGATCCGGAAGGCGCTGGACCGGAGCGGGCGGCCGATTGTGCTGAGCCTGTCGCCGGGGCCGACGCCGCTGGCTGACGGGGCTGCGGCGGCGAAGTATGCGCAGCAGTGGCGCATTTCGAATGATGTTTGGGACATCTGGAGTTACAAATCGACGCCTCCGCCGTTTCCGGAGTCGGTGAAGGGGCAGTTTGCGCGGCTGGCGCAGTGGGAGCCGTATGCGGGGCCGGGACACTGGCCGGACGCGGACATGCTGCCGATTGGGTATCTGGGGCCGCATCCGGGATGGGGGCAGCCGCGGCACACGCGGCTGACGAACACGGAGGTGCGGACGCAGTTTACTTTGTGGTCAATAGGGAGGTCGCCGCTGATTCTGGGAGCGAACCTGCTGAAAATGGATGCGGCGACGCAGAGCATTATCACCAATCCGGAGGTGATTGCGGTGGACCAGTACTCGCAGGACAACCGGCAGGTGATCCGGAAGGGCGACGACGTGGTGTGGATGGCGTCGGCCCCGCAGCACAAGGGCGACTACATCGCGATTTTCAATCTGTCGGACCAGGCGAAGACGCTGACGTATACGTGGAAGCAGCTTGGGATCACGTATGGGGCGTGTCCGGTGCGCGACCTGTGGGCGCGGAAGGAGATTGGCACCCATCGGTCGATCACGGTGACGCTGGCTCCTCATGCATCGGCGTTGTATCTTGCGCAGCATCCTTAGGGATGCTGCGAGGGGGCGGATTTGAGGTTTTTAAACTTTTCTGTGGAAAACCGGCCAACCTTGGCGGGCGAGATGCATCTATAAGAACATTGCAAGAGGCTACTGCAGGCATCACAAACCCTCCTGGTTGTTGAGTCTCACCTTTCGTTCCTGCGAGTAAAATTCGCAGGACCCTCAAAATCCCCCTTCAAACTCCTCCCTATAGCCTCTGAGCGGGCCCGCTGGAAAGCGGGCCTATCGCTTTTTGCGGTGTGGATGACCCCCGTGGGGTCAAGGTTTTGGTAAGCCGTGTTATTTCAGCAGGTTGCATTTGCGGCTCAGAGGCTTTGGGCTGGAAGTGACTGAAAACGGGGCAGATGGCCAGAGGCGCTGGATTAGCGAGACAGCACGCTAGCGGGTCAGCCGTGGTTTTTCCGGTCCGTGCCGTTCCTTGGCTGGGGTACCCCCCTGGGTTTTTGCCTTTTCCCGGCATGCATATGAATCTAAAGGGCATAGCGGCGTGGGTGGTCGTGAGCTGTTCGGTAAGCATATGATTCTACGATGGTTATCGAAGACCTTTGTTTTGTTATGGATGCGTATTCATATGATTCCGCGTGGGTTAGTGGATTTCCGCCACTGCCAACTGTTGGCAGATGTGGGCACCCGAG
>JAJZJJ010000362.1 GCA_021810175.1 Acidobacteriota bacterium
AGGCCTCCGCCTCAACATCTACGCCCCCGCGAATGTCGCCTTCCCCGCCTTTCATTGTGGCGAAGCCCTCCAGGGCGCCGTCGAAATGCACCCCGAGGAGGTCTTCCTCGACCCCGGCGTATGGAACGCCCGCGCATGGCTCCAGCAGCAGGGAATCTCCGCGCTCGGGAGCGCAAAATTCAGCGACCTCACCACTTCCCGCGGCTCGCGCGGCAGCTTCCTCTGCTACGTCCACAGTCTCCAGCAGGCCGCCAGTCAGCGCCTCGTCGCCTTCGCCGCCCACCCCGCTCCCTGGATCCCCACATCCCTGCGTCTCTCCTCCGACGATGCCGCCATGCTCACCTCCATGCTCACCGGCAACCGTACCCTGCTCAGCCGCCAGCTTCGCATCGGCTTCGAGCGCACCGGCTCTTTTCATCTGCTCGTCGTCTCCGGAATGCATCTGGCCATCTTCGCCGGCATCATCTTCTGGATCGCACGCCGCCTCCGCATCCGCCGTGGCTGGGCAACCCTGGCCACCATCGCCCTCTCTTTCGGATACGCGCTCTTCACCGGCTTCGGCCAGCCCGTCCAGCGCGCTTTCTGGATGGTCACCGTCTATCTCCTTGCCCGTCTGCTCTGGCGCGAGCGCCGCCCCCTCAACGCCATCGGATTCGCCGCTCTCGCCCTCCTCGTCATCAACCCATCCGCACTGCTCGATGCCGGCTTCCAGATGACCATCCTCTCCGTCGTCGCCGTCGCCGGCATCGCCATCCCCATCGCGGAAGCCACCTTCGCGCCCTTTCTTCACGCCACTCGCGATCTCTGGCTCCTTCCGCTCGATCCCGCTCTCCCGCCGCGCCTCGCGCAGTTTCGCGTCGTCCTTCGCCTCATCGCTGAATCGCTCCGCCCCCTCATCGGTAGGCGTCTCGCTCTTCACGTCTTCCCCGGCTGCGTTCGATTCCTGCTCCTCGTTGCGGAATTACTCACCACCTCGCTCTCCATCGAAGTCCTCATGGCCCTCCCCATGGCCGTCTACTTTCACCGCATCACCGCCGTGGCCCTGCCCGTCAATATCCTCATCGTTCCGCTCCTCGGCATCCTTCTGCCGCTCGCCCTCGCCACCTTCGTGCTCATTCTCATCCTGCCCACGCTCGCGGCCATCCCGGCCATGGCCGTCGCCTTGCTGCTGCACGGCGTCAGCGCCCTCATCCACATCTTCGGAGCAACCAGGCTCGGGGACATCCGAATCCCCGGCCCCTCTGCCCCGGCCATCGCGGCAGCCATCGCGCTCATCCTCGCCTCTCTCCTGCTCATCCGCATCCGCCGCTGGGGACTGCCACTCGCCTTCGCCACCCTCGCGCTCGCCTCCGCCATCACCATCTGGCCGCGCCCCATCATTCACTGCGCCGGCGCGCTTCAAATCTCCACCATCGACGTCGGCCAGGGTGATTCCATCCTCGTCATCACTCCCCAGGGCAAAACCCTGCTCATCGACGCCGGCGGCATCGTCGGCCCCGGCGGCCTCAGCGGCAACAATCCCGCCCAATCTACATCCAATTTCGACATCGGCGAAGACGTCGTCTCACCCGTGCTCTGGTCGCTCGGCATCCGCCGCCTCGACGCCGTCGCCATCACCCACGCCCACGCCGACCACATCACCGGCATGCTGGCCGTTCTGGCCAATTTCCACCCCCGCGTCCTCTGGGTCGGCATCAATCCCCACTCCCGCCTCTACGACGCCGTGCTCGCCGAAGCCGCCGCCGTCCATACCCGCATCGTCAAACACACAGCCGGCGACGTCTTCCCCTTCGGCCTCGTCCGCGTGCGTGTCCTCGCGCCGGAGCCTGACTACCGCCCCGCCGCCTGGCCGCAAAATAATGACTCGCTGGTGTTACAAATGCGCTACGGCCACACCACCGCGCTCCTCGAAGGAGACGCGGAAGCCGCCAGCGAAAAGCGCATGGAAGCGCGGGGCGATCTCCACTCCGATTTCCTCAAAGTCGGCCACCACGGCAGCAATACCTCCACCACCCCTGCCTTCCTCGCCGCCGTCTCGCCTTCGTATGCCGCCATTTCCGTAGGACACAGAAATTTCTACGGCCATCCCCGCTGGAGCGTCCTCAACGAGCTCCAGACCGCTCACGTCCGCACCTGGCGCACGGACACCCTCGGCATGGCCACCTTCTACCTCAACGGAACCACCGTCCAGGCCTCCACCTGGGCCGCCCGCAAATCCGCAAATTAGCCCCGCGCCATCACCGACTCCAGCGCATCGCAGGCCGTCACCGTTCCATTCTCCGCATTCACCCTGGCCGCCGCGAACGCCGCCCGCTCGGCATAGCCACCATCCGCCAGCAGCCGTTCAATCAGCCGCGCCGCCGCACCCGCGCCATACTTCTGCCGGCTCAGAACCTCGGCCACGCCCAGCCGCCGCACTCGCCGCGCATTGTCCGGCTGATCGTGGCTGTAGGGCATCACCAGCATCGGCCGCCCCGCGCGCAGCGCCTGCGCCGTCGTCCCAATCCCGCCCTGATGAACCACCACCGACGCCCGCGAAAATATCTTCGAGTAAGGCGCGTATCGCGCCACGCAAATCGTCTCCGGCAGTTTGTGCCGTGGCAAATTGCGATCGTCAGTCCCAATCAGCAGCACCGCCCGCTGCCCCAGCATCTCCGCGGCCCGCGCGCTCTGCTCGTAGAAATCACCCGCATGCATCACCGCCGCCGAGCCCAGCGTAAACACCAGTGGAGCCGGCCCGGCATCTAGAAACGCCGCCAGTTCCGCCGGCAAATCTCCCTCATCTCCGGCCCCATCGTAGAAAGCAAACCCCGTCACCTTCGCCGACTGCGGCCAGTCTGGCTGCGGCTCTCCCATCACAGACGAAAACAGCGCCAGCGCCAGCCTCTCCGAGTGCTTCGCGTCGAAAATCGGATCCTCCCCCTTCGGCAATCCCAGTTCCCGCCGCAGCGCGTACACCGGCTCCGGCCACTTCCGCGTCACGAATCGCGCAAACCGCGCCACCACGTGCCCCAGCGGCGGAACCGCCGCCTGCATCTGCGCCAGCATCGGATACGGGGGCAGCACCGGCGGATCGTATCCCGAAAAATACGAGAACGGAGCCAGCACATAGCTCGCCCACGGAATCCCCGTCTTCTCCGCCACAATGGGACCCGCATACGCCAGCTCGCCCGTCACCAGCAGGTCCGCGCCTCCCTCCGCCTCCACCGCCGCCGTCAAATCCTCGTAGCTCTTCCGCAGCGATGGAAACAGAAACTCCCGCAGCCCCGTCTCCGTCCCATGCTTGATGTCGTAGATCATCGCGATCAGACGAGTGTCTGTCGGATCCTGATCCGGACGCACCCGCGCGAACCCAATGCCCAGCGGCTCAATCTTCCCCCGGAACATCTCCGGCACCGCCAGTACCGGCCGGTGCCCACGCCGCTTCAGCTCCAGCGCCAGCGCAATCAGCGGATTCACATCGCCAAACGTGCCATAGGTCGAAAAAACAATTCGCATATATCCCGGTCTCAGAGTGCGCCGGAAATCGCTGCATCTCAGGCGGCCATCCGATTGATCCAAATGTATCAGTCTCGACCGCCGTTTCCTGTAATTTGCCCTCCGCCTGGCCTTCCCTGACGGCTCCGTTGCGAAAACCATATCCTCGCCATCGGGTTCTGACTTAGAGACTGCTATTTACTTTCGCGCACTGAGAAAACTGGCTCCCTGCGCCAGCCGTGGAAAAGTGAATAACAGGCTCTGGGTCCGTCGCCGATAATATCCTTGCGGTAGCTGTATCAATCGCGATACCCTGGAGGCCGATCCATGACTCGCGCCGAACTCATTCACGCCGTCATTCTCCGAGCCCAGGAGAACGGCTTCGAATTCCAAAAGTGGTTTCAGGCCAACATTGAGCCGGAGTGGCAGGATCTCAGCCACGCCATCCGCCTCCTCGCCGGCGGACGCCGCTACTACGCCCTGCTCTTCTCCCATGAATTCGCGCGAAACTTTTGGAAAAAAGGCATTCCCATCACGTTCACTCTGCCCTCGCAGGAATACACCCGCGTTGACAAAGACGGCAATGCCGTCACCGTCCGCCGCAAAGGCTTCACCACACGCGCCTCCCGCTCCACGTCCAACACAGTCTGGCAGTACCACCTCGAACAGATGGCCGTCTGGGAAGAGCCTCTCCGCTACATCCGCCGCTTCATCCTCACCGATGCGGAAATCCAGGCTGCCGGCGGCGACCCATCCTCCAAAACTCCCCGCAAGCGCATCGGACTCGCACGCCGCCCGCTCAAGTGGCTCTAGATGTGAGGTTTCAACAGGTTGTCCATCTGATCGAGAACTGGGAAGCTGGGTTTGCGAAGACTCAGAGTTCCAGGAGACCAGATGGACTACCACC